>JALSNB010000312.1 GCA_026987225.1 Caldisericaceae bacterium | reverse complement strand
CGATTTTTTAAGCGCTTCGAACTCATTCGTATTAATCGGATATATGCCGGCAAAAACCATCGGTATGTTTTTTCTGAATCCAGGAACCGGCTCCTTTGCACCGTTTTCAACAGTCGTTACAGTGTCGCCCGTTTGAACGTCGAGCGGTTCGCGTATAACTGCCGTAAAATACCCCACTTCACCTGCGACAAGCTCTCTTACCTTTTCCATTTTGAGTCTGAAAACCCCTGTTTCCTCTACTTCGAATTCTTTGTTTGTCGACATGAATTTAATTTTGTCTCCGGGTTTTATTTTGCCGTCGAATATTCTTACGTATACAACAACGCCTTTATAAGTATCGAAATGTGAGTCGAATACGAGTGCTTTGAGTGGTGCATTTTCATCGCCTTTTGGCGGCGGGATTTTTTCTACTACAGCCTTAATGAGTTCGTCAACGCCTGTTCCCAATTTTGCACTTATTTTTAAAATCTCTTCTCTCGGAATGCCTAACATCTCTTCTATTTCTTCGGCGGTTCCTTCTATGTCCGCTCCGTTAACGTCTATTTTGTTAATTACCGGAATGATTGTCAGGTCGTTTTCCAGTGCAAGGTAAGTATTTGCAATTGTTTGAGCTTCTACTCCCTGAGTAGCATCGACTAAAAGCACCGCACCCTCGCATGCCTTAAGGCTTCTTGAAACTTCATAACTAAAATCCACATGGCCGGGTGTATCTATAATATTGAACAGGTATTTTTCACCGCCAACTTCCATTTCCAAGCTTACAGGATGTGCGCGAATGGTAATCCCTCGCTCTCTTTCGAGGGACATACTGTCAAGAATCTGATCTTCCTTGTTTCTCTTGTTAATTAATCCGGCTTTTTCAAGTAGCCTGTCTGCCAACGTGGATTTTCCGTGATCTATGTGCGCTATGATTGAGAAATTTCTTATTCTATTCTTTTGCTCCAACTTTCACCTTTTTGCTTTCAAAAACGAGTTTCGTCTTATCCTTATTTATTTTCACAGTGATCGTATCTCCGTTTTTAAATTCTCCTTCCAATATTTTAAGAGCAATCGGATCTTCCACTTCCCTTTCTATCAACCTTTGAAGCGGTCTTGCTCCGTATTCTTCGTTGTATCCTTTTCTTGCGAGGTATTTTCTTGCTTCTTCGCTTAATTCGAGATGTATATCGCTCTCCGACATGTTCTCTTCCACTCGTTTAAGCAGAATATCCACGATTTTTTCAATCTCTTCCGCCGTAAGCGGGTAGAATACGATAATGTCGTCCAATCTGTTAAGAAATTCCGGTTTAAAGCTGTTTTTCAGTGCTGCGAGCAGCTTTTTCTTCTTTTCTTCAAATGATGCAACAGTTGATCCCACGTCAAATCCCATTGTTTTTTCTTTGAGTTTTGCGCTGCCGAAGTTAGAAGTCAAAATGATTACCGTATTTTTAAAGTCTATGGTATGGCCTTGCGAATCTGTTACTCTCCCTTCGTCCATAATCTGCAAAAGAATATCGAATATATCCGGGTGTGCCTTTTCTATCTCGTCAAAAAGCACGACCGAGTAGGGCTTTCTCCTTACTGCTTCTGTGAGCTGCCCCCCTTCCTCGTAGCCGACATACCCCGGAGGTGAGCCTATGAGCCTTGAGACTGCGAACTTTTCCATATATTCGGACATATCAAATCTTATCAGCGCATTTTCGCTGCCGAATAAAAATTCGGCAAGGGCTTTTGCAAGTTCCGTTTTACCGACGCCAGTCGGCCCTAAAAACAGGAAGCTCCCAATAGGTTTGTTCGGGTTTTTTAGTCCTGCCTTCGCCCTTCTTATCGCATTTGATACGGATTTTATCGCATAGTCATGTCCTACAATACGTTTATGCAGCTCCTGTTCCATTTTTATGAGTCTTTTTCTCTCGTCCGACAGCAATTTTTCAACCGGTATGTTTGTCCACATCGAGATAATTTTTCTGATGTGGTCTTCGTTTAACTCGGGTTGTTTTTCGTTTTCGTTCGGAACGGAAAGAAGGAGTTTTAAGCGGTTCAACAAGCCTTTTTCTTTTTCACGGAGTTCGTCAACCTCAAGAAGTTTTCTCTCCCTAATCGCTTTGTATTTTCTTTCCCTTATTTCTTTGAGTTCTTTTTCCACCTGTTTTATTTCCGAATTTTTTGAGAGTTGGAGTCTCAATCTTGCCGCAGCTTCATCTACGACATCTATTGCCTTATCCGGTAAGAAACGGTCCGTAATGTATTTTACGGATAATTTAACGGCCGAGTTTATTGCACTGTCTGTGATTTTTACGTTGTGGAATTTTTCATACCTGTCTTTCAGGCCGTTTAAAATTTCCATGCTTTCCTCTATCGTGGGCTCTTTTACGAAAATCGGTTGAAACCTTCTCTCCAGAGCCGCATCTTTTTCTATATATTTTCTATATTCCTTTAAGGTGGTTGCTCCTATTACCTGGATTTCTCCGCGTGCAAGCGGGGGTTTTAAAATATTGGATGCGTCAATTGCGCCTTCCGCAGCTCCCGCGCCTACAATTGTGTGCAACTCGTCTATAAAAAGGATAACGTCTTTATTCGCTTTTATGACTTCTTTTAAAATCCTCTTCATTCTTTCTTCGAATTCGCCCCTGTATTTGGTTCCCGCAATAATAGAGGATAGATCCAGTGCCACAAGCCTTCTGTTTGCAAGCAAATCCGGTACGTCGCCGTCCGCAATTCTCTGCGCAAGTCCTTCGACTATTGCCGTTTTCCCGACGCCGGGGTCACCTACGATTGCAGGGTTGTTCTTTTTTCTCCTCATAAGAATTTCTATAATTCTTTCCATTTCGTTTTCTCGGCCTATTACTGGATCCAATTCGCCTCTTTCCGCCAAAAGGGTTAGGTCTCTGCTGTACTGATCCAGAGTGGGTGTTTTGGACTCAGTTTTAATTTTTTTTCTCTTTTTCATTGTTTTTTCGCCGAGCATGGAGTATATGACTTCTTCCAATTGGTTAAGATCTATGTCCATATCCTGCAAAATCTGTATTGCAACGCCTCCGCCGTCGTGCAGCATGGCAAGGAGTAGATGTTCCGTGCTTACGTAAGTATCGCCGAGATTAATCGCTTCTCTTTCGGCCATTTCCAGCACTCTTTTTGCACGTGGAGTAAGGATTATATCTTCTCTGCTTGGCATATCGCTTTGTTTGTTTTCTTTTATGAGGTTTTCAATTTTTTTAACTAACTTTTCTAAGTCAATACCCATACTGACGATGGATTGAAATGCAATACCCTCCCCGAGTTTTATCAGTCCAAGTAATATATGCTCGGTTCCCAAATAATCATTATTTAAAAAATGAGCCTCTTCCTGTGCAAGCCATATGGCTTTTTGGGCTCTTTCCGTTAAGTTGTTCCAATTCATTTTATCATCTCCTTGTTTATATTTTATAGTAATGCGCAAAAAAGGCAAATCGCTTTTAAATCATTGTAAAATTCAGTAAAGTTTACAATTTTCAAATTTCTGGTAAAATATTCTGGCTTATGAAACGGAGGTTATGTAAATGGCAGAAAATGAAAAGTATACGGCAAACAGTATAAAAGTTTTGGAAGGGCTTGAACATGTAAGAAAGCGTCCTTCCATGTATATAGGTTCTACTAACGAAAGAGGGCTTCATCATCTTGTTTTCGAAGTTGTTGATAACAGTATAGATGAAGCGATGGCGGGCTTTTGCACGGAAATAAAAGTTGTTATACACAAAGATAACAGCGTTACGGTTAAGGACAACGGAAGGGGCATTCCTGTCGATATTCATCCCAAGCTCGGCGTGTCGGGTGTTGAAGTGGCACTGACAAAATTGAATGCCGGCGGAAAGTTCGACGGAAAAGCTTATCATGTTTCCGGTGGGTTGCACGGCGTAGGTGTCTCCGTGGTGAACGCCCTTTCGGAATACCTTATTGTTAAGGTAACGAGGGATCATATCGTTTACCGGCAAGAATTTAAGCGGGGAAAACCTATTTATCCGCTGAAAGAAATCGGGCGTTCCGAAGAAACGGAGAGCGGTACTGAAATTACGTTTTTGCCGGATAAAGAAATTTTTGAAACGATTGATATAAAAGAGTCCATTATAAAACCGAAGCTTAAAGAACTTGCTTATTTGAATGCACGGTTGAAAATAATATTTGTCAATGAAAAAACCGGACTTACCGAAGAGTATTATTCGGAAGGCGGTATTGTTGACTTTATCAAAGAAATTCATGAAGGGCAACAGGTACTTCCTCCGGAGCCTATCTACATTAAGAAAGAAGACAATGATTTCTTCCTTGAAATTGTGCTTCAATATAACAGCGGATTTAACACCGATTTACGCTCTTTTGTTAACAATATCAGGACTATAGACGGAGGCACGCACGAATCCGGTTTCAGAACCGCATTGAACAGAGTGATAAACGATCAGGCGCATCAGTTAAAACTGATCAGGGACAGCCTTGTACTCACGGCTGACGATATCAAAGAAGGGCTTACCGCTATTATTAACCTGAGGATTACGGAACCTCAATTTGAAGGGCAGACTAAAACAAGGCTCGGAAATGCCGATGTAAAAAGCAAGGTTTATGCTGCCGTAAAAGAAGAGTTGAACAAATATTTTGACAGGCATATCGATGAAATTAAACAGATCGTAAAAAAGGCGGTGCTTGCACAAAACGCACGCCTTGCCGCAAGGAAAGCAAAGGATCTTGTAAGAAGAAAGAACAGTTTGGATTTTAGCGGACGTTTGCCCGGCAAACTTGCTGATTGCACAACAAATGATCCCAAAGAAGCGGAACTTTATATCGTCGAGGGAGAATCCGCAGGAGGTAGTGCCAAACAGGGTAGAGATAGAAAATTTCAGGCTATTTTACCCTTGCGAGGAAAAATTTTAAATGTGGAGCGGGCAAGAATTCACAATGTTCTTTCCAACCAGGAAATTAAAAATCTTATCATATCTCTCGGCTGCGGCATAAAAGAGGAGTTTACGCCTGAGAAATTGAGGTATCATAAGGTTATTATCATGACGGATGCGGATGTTGACGGTGCACACATAAGAACGCTTCTTCTTACGTTCTTTTTCAGGTATATGCGTGAACTGATTGAAAACGGTTATCTCTATATAGCACAACCTCCTCTTTACAGAATAAAGATGGGCAGAAAAATTTACTATGCCTTTTCGGATGAAGAGTTGAAAAGAATTTTAAAGGAAATAGACGGAGAAGGAAAAGCGGAAGTGCAGCGTTACAAAGGCCTTGGCGAAATGGATCCGCAACAACTCTGGGAAACCACAATGGATCCTGCAAGGCGTGTGATATTGCGAGTTACCATAAGGGAAGCGGAAGAAGCGGACAGATTGTTCGATCTTCTTATGGGCGACCGTGTTGAGCCGAGAAGACGGTTTATAGAAGAACATGCAAATGAAGTGGTGAATTTAGACATTTAGAGGTGACATATGGCTGATTTATTTGGTGAAAAAGTAATAAACGTACCGGTTGAAGACGAAATAAGAAAATCGTATCTCGATTATTCGATGAGTGTTATCATAGGAAGGGCTTTGCCTGACGTAAGGGACGGATTAAAGCCTGTCCACAGAAGAATTCTTTTTGCTATGAATGCAATGGGGTGTCTTCCTAATAAACCTTACAAAAAGAGTGCGAGAGTTGTGGGTGAAGTACTCGGAAAATTCCATCCTCACGGTGACATTGCTCTTTACGATGCATTGGTAAGGATGGCGCAACCTTTTTCCTTGCGTTACCCTCTTGTTGACGGGCACGGGAATTTCGGTTCCATAGACGGTGATGCCCCTGCTGCAATGCGTTACACTGAAGCACGCCTTTCACCCATTGCTATGGAGCTTTTGGACGGCCTTGACGAAAACAGTGTGGATTTTGTTCCGAATTTCGATAATACCCTGAAGGAGCCGGTAGTTTTGCCTGCGAAGTTCCCGAATCTGCTTGCGAACGGCTCGTCCGGTATTGCTGTCGGTATGGCTACAAATATTCCTCCTCATAATTTGGGAGAGTTGATAGATGCCTTATCTGAAATTATCGATAGGGAAAAACTTAGAAACGAAATTGTAGAACCCGAAGAACTTTTGAAATTTATAAAAGGCCCAGATTTTCCGACAAAAGGGACGATAGTGGGTAAATCCGGTATAAAAGATTATTTCCTTACCGGTAGAGGTATCATTACGATACGCGGAAAGGCAAATATAGAAAAAATTAAGCATAGCAAACGAATTAACTACGTAATTACCGAACTGCCTTACGAAGTTAACAAGTCCTCGCTTGTAGAAAAAATTGCAAATCTCGTAAAACTTAAGAAAATTAAAGGTGTGGAAGATATACGTGACGAATCGGACAGAGAGGGAATCAGAATCGTTATAAAACTTTCTCCGGACGTAAACGTAAATGTTTTTGAAAACATCCTGCGTGCTCACACGCAGTTCGAAAAACGATACGGTGTGATACTGCTCGGCGTTCTGAACAACGTGCCTAAAGTTTTCACTATGAAGGAATTACTACTCGAGTTCCTTGCATTCAGGAAAGAAGTTGTTTTGAGAAGGGCACGTTTCCAATTGGAAAAAGCGGAAGCGCATCTTGAAATATTGGTCGGGTTAAAAAAGGCGATATTACAGATAGACGAGGTAATTAAAATTATCCGCGGTTCTGCGGATACGCAGGTTGCCGCCGAGAGTTTGAAGGCACTGCTTAACATTTCCGATGCGCAGGTAAAGGCGATTCTCGATATGAAGTTATCCAAACTGACGAATCTTGAACAACAAAAGTTGGATAGCGAAATAGAATCTACCAAGAAAAAAATCGAGGAATTGCAAAGATTATTGCAAAACGAGGATGTGTTATGGAAAAAGATAAGAGAAGACCTCCTCAGAGTAAAATCGAAATTTGCCGATAAAAGAAAAACCGATATAGTCAACGAAGAGGGAAGCATTGACATAGAAGATCTTATTGAGGATAAGCCGGTTGTAATTTCGATGAGTAAAGATGGCTATATTAAACGGATGCCCGAATCCACGTTTAGGGTGCAACGTCGAGGCGGAAAAGGTGTTATAGGGCAGACCAGCAGCGAAGAAGATTCTTTGAGTGATGTTTTCTTTGCCACTACAAAGAGTAAAATGCTTTTCTTCACTAATAAAGGAAAGGTTTACAGCCTAAAAGTTTACGAAATACCCGAATCGAGGCGAGAAGCAAAAGGAGAATCGATTTACAGGCTGATTCGTTTGGACAGTGACGAAAAGGTTACGACTTCCATACCTCTAACGGAAAAAACCGACGTAAAGAGCCTTCTTCTCGTTACCAAAAAAGGAAGAGGAAAAAGAGTTAGCATTAAAGACTTTGAACGCGTCTTAAGTTCCGGAAAAATAGCGATCAAACTTACCGAAGGAGACGAGCTTACATCCGTTGTTCCGTTATTTGACGAAGAAGATTATATCATCGTAACCGCAAGAGGGTATGCGGTAAGGGCGTCTTCCTCAGAAGTAAGGGTAATGGGAAGAAGTGCAGTGGGTGTTTGGCTTGTCACGCTTATTCGTGACGATTACGTCGTTAGCGCTGACGCGGTTGTTAAAGATAAAGACTTATTTATAGTTACGGAAAGAGGGTTTGGCAAGAGAACAAAATGGTCCAGCATAAGAAAGATCAAGAGAAGAGGTAAAGGCGTTAAAAGTATAAGAGTGAACGATAGAACGGGGGTTGTAAAGGGAGCACTTATGGTAAGCGATGAAGATAACATTGTCGTTATGACTAAAAACGGAAATATTATTAAATTCCCTGTTTCATCGGTTAGAATAATGGGCAGAACCGCAATGGGTGTAAGGGTGATAAAATTTAAACAACCCGATGATGCTGTAGCATCAATTGATGCGATCTCGGAAGAATGAAAAAAGAGCAAAAGGATATTGTTAACAGAACAGTTCTAATTACCATTACCGTTTTATCCGTTCTGTTCTTTATCTTTTTGCTCTATAAGGTAAGGTTTGTAATACCACCTATTTTGTACGGTGCGTTTATTGCCTATCTTTTGTTGCCTTTAACTGACTTTTTCAATAGAAAAATGCCGAGATTTCTTGCTTCGATTTTGTCGATTTCGATTTTAATTTTTATTCTCGTTTTGCTCGGATATTTGCTCATTCCACAGGTTACCAAACAGATAGGCGAGGCAATAGTGAAAATCCCTGAGATTACGCGCTCCATCACAAGCTATATCAATGGCATTGTTTCCATTATATCGGGCTCTAAAGAAGAAACATTTGTAAACGGATTTCTTTCGAATCTTTCCGCAAGTATAGAGTCTAATCTGAGCGGATTTTTGCAACAGGTAACGACATTGGTACTGAGGAGGGTTTCGGTTATCCCGTCAATGTTCGTTTCGTTCATACTTGCTTTCTTTTTCATGAAGGATTCTCGCCGCTTGTTCGGTGTTGCATCTCATTTTTTTGAGGGAGACGAAAATAAAAAGTGGGTACGTTTTTTGAAAGAATCCGATAAAGATGTCCGTGACTATTACAGCGTAATACTTCTTATTGCGTTAAGTACCGGAGGAATAATGGGGCTGATGAGTTATCTTGTGGGGGTGCCTTATTACATTATGATAGGTGCAATGGATTCCGTGCTCGAATTGTTGCCTTACATAGGACCGACAATCGTTTTTACCATAGGTTCCGTATTTGCGATGTTTGTCTCTCTTAAAACATTTTTGCTGTTTGCCATTTTCTTCTTTATTATCGAAGCCGTTCAATCGCAGATTGCAATACCTCATTTTGCAGGGGAAAGAATAAATTTGCCACCGCTTGCCGTAATTCTTATTATTATATTCGGAGGCGCATTGGGCGGAGTTCTTGGTGTTATCATTGCAGTTCCTACGTTCCTCATAAGCAGGAATGCAATTAAATATTTTTATCCGCAGTTATACAAAACGTTTATCCGCTCTTGACAAAAGATTTAAATTTAATACACTTTAAAGGTTAAAATTACACTTATGGAAGGCTTGCCAGTGCCTTTTATAGTGGAAGGAGGTTATTATGGAAGAAGCAATTATTAAAACTGGAGGACATCAGTACAGAGTGAAAGCCGGCGATGTAATTAAAGTTCAAAAACTTGACGGCAAAGTAGGCGATAAAGTCAAATTCGACGATGTCCTTATGATTAAAACCGATGACGGCATAACAGTGGGAACACCGAAAGTTGACGGTGCTGCTGTCGAGGGCTCTATTGTAGAGCAAGGTAGAGAGAAGAAAATTGTCGTATTCTTCTACAGGAATAAAACGAGGAACAGAAAGAAGAACGGCCACAGACAGCCTTTCACAAAGGTTAAGATTGAGCGTATCTTGAGTGAGGTGAGCGAAAATGGCTAGGAAGAAATCACGAACAAACGGAAGAGATAGCAATCCTAAATATCTCGGAGTAAAACTCTTTGACGGGCAGAAAGCAAAAGCAGGTAGCATTATTGTTCGTCAAATAGGAGAAAGAATTAAGCCGGGCAGAAACGTAGGAGAAGGCAGGGACTACACGTTATTTGCTTTAAAAGACGGATTGGTTAAATTCGAGAAGAAAAGAAACCTCACATTGGTTCATATTGTGGAGGAGTAATCGATACGGGCAGTAAATTTATAGATTACACTTATATCGTCGTGAGAAGCGGCAAAGGCGGTGACGGAGCTGTAAGCTTCAGACACGAGCGCTTTGCCCCTCGCGGCGGGCCTGACGGTGGTGACGGAGGCAAGGGCGGAGATGTCATCATTCAGGCAACAAAAAAGCTCGATACATTACAGTATTTTCTACATCATCATCATTTTTTCGCTGAAAACGGTGAAAACGGAAAATCTTCCAACAAGCATGGTAAAAGCGGTAAAGATCTCATTATTTACGTTCCTGTCGGAACGGTTGTTATTGACAGAGATACCAATCAGGTAATTGCCGATCTGAACGAAGACGGAAAAAAGATTGTAGTTGCGCGCGGAGGCAAAGGCGGAAAAGGAAATAAGAGTTTTGCAACTCCTACTGAACGTGCGCCTCATTACAGCGAACGCGGCGAAAAAGGCGAAGAAAAACGACTCGAGCTACGACTTAAGCTTATTTCGGACGTAGGAATAGTCGGTTTTCCGAATGCCGGAAAATCAACCCTTCTTTCAAAAGTGACAAACGCTCATCCTACCGTGGCTAATTATGCCTTTACCACGCTTTCTCCCAAAATCGGTGTTGTGGATCTTGGAATGGGAAAGCGTTTTGTGATGGCGGATTTGCCGGGTCTTATAAGCGGTGCAAGCGAAGGAAAAGGTATGGGAAACGAATTTCTTTCTCATATAGAAAGAACAAAAGTTCTGCTATTTCTTATTGACGGTAGCGATAAAAAGAAAATTTTCCCTACGTATGAGGCATTGCTCAACGAACTGAGAAAATATAAAGCGAATCTTTTGAATAAGAAACGGATTATTGCAGTGAATAAAATAGATCTGTGGAACGTCAAACGTGTAAAGGAAATTCGTGACAAATTTAATAAACTAGGAGAAGAAGTCTATTTTATATCCGCATTGCAAGGCTTGAATTTGAATGAAATGCTCGAGAGACTTTATAATCTTGTGAAAACTGCTAAAGCCGAAGAAGTTGCCGAGGAACAGGAGAAAGTAATTTCTTTGTCTGAAAACGATCTTAAAAAATTCTTGCGTATTGAGCGCATTGACGATCATACGTTCAGAGTTTCTCAGGAAGAAATAGAACGAAGAGTCGAACTTACCGATTTCGAGAGGATGGGAAGTGTTTCCGAGTTATTGCGATTTTTTGATAGAATTCGCCTTGAAAAAGAATTAAAACGGGCTGGTGTAAAAGAAGGAGATAGAATTTTAATAGGAAATCACAGCTTTATATTCAGAGAGGATGAAAAAAAGTAGACTTGGAATATTCGGAGGTGCGTTTAACCCTGTTCATTTCGGGCATCTGTTCATTGCAAAAGAAGCTGTGCGTACGTTTTCTCTCGAGAAAGTAATTTTTGTTCCTACCGGAAACCCTGTTTTTAAAAAGGAAGATTTAATTGACAAGACGGCACGCGCACATCTTGTAGAGCTTTCCTTATCGGAAGAAAATAACTTTGAACTATCGTTATATGAAGTTGAAAAAGATACCCCTTCTTTTTTCATTGAAACACTTTTCTATTTTAAAACTGTTTTTCCGAACAAAGAATTTTTTTCGATCATAGGTGAAGATGCTTTTTTGAAATTCCATCTTTGGAAAGAGCCCGAACTTATTCTTAAAAACACAAATCTTATTGTTGCAAAAAGATTTTACGGAAATTTCGAAACCTCTAAAGAATATATGTTCAAATATTTCCGGACTTTTCAAGATAAGATATTTTTTATGGATAATTTGCTTTTTCCCATCTCGTCTACAGTGATAAGAAGAAGAATTGCGGAGAAAAAACCTATTTCTTATCTTTTGCCTAAATCCGTGGAAAGAGAAATTATAAAGAATGGATACTATAGAAAAGATAAAATCTAAAGTAAGGGGATATATTTCCGAAAAACGTTTTATTCACTCGGTCGGTGTGGCCAATACTGCCGTTTATCTTTCCAAAATTTGGGGAGGAAATAGCGGTAAATTGTTTGTTGCAGGTATCCTGCACGATGTTGCTCGTGATATGTCTGCGGAAAAACTCATAGAAATTGCTGAGAAAAACGGTTATCGTATAGACGAAGTGGAGTATGCGAACCCCGTGCTGTTGCATGCTCCGGTAGGTGCGATTATTGCGAAGTCGGATTTTGGTATAACGGACGAGGAGATATTGAATTGCATTCGTTATCATACAACGGGTAGAAAGGATATGAGTTTAAATGAGGTAATAATTTATGTCTCGGATTTTATCGAACCTTCCCGCAATTTTCCGGACGCGGAAAGGGTGCGCGCTATTGCTGACAAAAACCTTAGAGAAGCACTTCTTGAAGAAACGTATTTTAATGTTTGCTATTTAATGAACAAAAGGATGCCGATTCACCGCCGAACTATCGAGATGTTCAATGATTTTCTTAAAAAAGAATTGACTAAAACTCAAATAAAAATATAATGTAAAAGCCGAGCGGGAGTAGCTCAGGGGTAGAGCACTGGCTTCCCAAGCCAGCTGTCGCGGGTTCAAATCCCGTCTTCCGCTCCAAAGAGGCGCCGTCGCCAAGTGGTAAGGCAAGGGTCTGCAAAACCCTCATCGTCGGTTCGAGTCCGACCGGTGCCTCCAACTTTTTTTGCCGGGGTGGCGGAACAGGCAGACGCACGGGACTTAAAATCCCGCGATGGCGACATCGTACCGGTTCGATTCCGGTCCCCGGCACCACAAATTTTAAACTATTTTTAGTAAACTCTTGATTTTTTATCATTCTCCTTTACAATATAAACAAATACACACTCTCTGGATTCTACGGATAGTACGCATTTTTGTGTCTCCGGGAAGAAGAAGGAGGGGAGGAAAAACTATAGGAGGTAAAAATGGCAGTAGTGACAATGAAAGAGCTCCTTGAAGCAGGGGCGCATTTTGGGCATCAAACGAAACGTTGGGATCCCAGAATGAAGGAGTATATTTATGCGGAAAGAAACGGTATCCATATCTTTGACCTGAGGATTACCGTAAAGAAAGTCGAAGAAGCCTATAATTTTGTTTCGAATCTATCCAAAGAAGGCGGCAAAATTATTTTTGTAGGCACCAAAAAGGCCGCACAGGACATCGTAAAGGAAGAAGCCGAACGTTGCGGTATGTATTACGTAAACCAACGTTGGGTCGGTGGGCTTCTTACAAACTTCAGCACGATTAGAAGCAGAATTAACAAGCTAAAAGAATTGGAAAAATTGGAAGAAGAAGGGTATCTTGAAACAATCTCGATCAAAGAGAAAGTCAAAATTCAAAGAGAGTTATCCAAATTGAGAAAACTTTTCGAAGGTGTAAAAGATATGGTTTCTCTTCCAAACGCCGTCTATATTACGGATACCCACAAAGACAGAAGTGCATTGCTTGAGGCAAGAAGGCTTCATATTCCGGTTGTTGCAATAGTTGATTCCAATTCCAATCCGGAAGAAGTGGATTATCCTTTGCCTGGCAATGATGATGCAATTCGTTCTTTGAGACTGTTTACTTCGATAATAGCAAATGCGGTTATTGAAGGAAGAGAAGGTAGTGGTGGAGAAGAAAATAAAGTTGATGAAAATCCGGAAGAAGTTCTTGAAGCGGAGCTTCACGGTGATTTAAAAGAAAAATTTGAAGAATAGAGAGGTGTATTATGGATTTGGAACTCATTAAGGAATTAAGAGCAAAAACAGGTGCAGGTATTGTAGATTGTAAAAAGGCACTTGCGGAAGCAAACGGAAACATTGAGAAAGCAATAGAGATATTAAGAGAAAAAGGCATAGCCAAAGCTGTTAAAAAAGCAGGCAGAGCGACAAACCAAGGAATAGTTGCCGCTTATATTCACACTGGTGATCAGCTTGGCGTTCTTTTGGAATTGGACTGTGAGACGGATTTTGTTGCAAGAACCGATGAATTCAAACAGCTTGCAAATGAGATTGCCTTGCAGATTGCGGCAACCGATCCGGATTATATAGACAGGGAAGATGTGCCCGAAGAAGTAATCGAAAAAGAAAAACAAATTTACAGAAAGCAGCTCGAGGAACAGAAAAAGCCTGCGCATATAATCGATAAAATCTTACAGGGTAAGATCGAAACATTCTACAAAGAACATTGCTTAATGGAACTTCCGTATATAAGGGATGAAAAAAGAACCATCAGGGATCTTGTAAAGGAATATATTGCAAAGTTCGGAGAAAATATCTCTGTGAGACGTTTTGCACGTTTCAAGGTTGGTGAGGAATAATTGACACCCTATAAACGAATACTTCTGAAGCTCAGTGGAGAAGCGCTGTTAGGTAACAAAGAATTCGGAATTGATGTGGATGTTCTTGACGAGATAGCACGTCAGGTAAAGGTTTTAAGGGATAACGATATCGAGTTAGGTATAGTTATAGGCGGAGGAAATATTTTTAGGGGTAATGAGAGCGAGTCATTGCACATTGATCGTGCAACTGCCGACTATATGGGTATGTTGGCAACGATTATCAACGGGCTTGCCTTGCAAAATATGCTAATGAGCAAAGGCATAGATGCGAGAGTAATGTCTTCGCTGAGCCTCACTCAGGTTGCAGAGCCATACATCCTTGCCAAAGCGGTATCTCATCTGAATAAAGGAAGAGTAATAATATTTGCGGGAGGCACGGGCCTCCCCTTTTTTACAACCGATACTACGGCAGCCCTTCGTGCAATTGAAATAAAAGCAGATGCCTTATTCAAGGCTACCAAGGTGGATGCAATTTATTCGGCTGATCCGAAAAAAGTGAAAAATGCAAAAAAGTACACATCGATTACATACACTGAATTCCTCGCAAAAAATTTGAAAGCAATGGATTCAACGGCAGTTTCGTTGTGCAGAGATTTTAAGATGCCGATTATTTTGTTCAATATGACCAAAAAGAACAACCTTGTGAAGGCAGTTTTGGAAGGTGGTATAGGAACTTATATAAAGGAGGGATGAGGTTATGGAATTAGAAAAGAAGTTTTATGAAGATGTTGAATCCAAAATGAAGACAGCTATTAACGTGCTTGAACGCGATTTTGCAAAGGTGCGTGCAACAAGAATTACGCCGGAAATCCTTGATCCGGTTAAAGTGGAAGCGTACGGAACGCTTATGCCGTTGAAACAGGTTGCTACGATATCCTCAAGCAGTGCAAGGACACTTACCGTCGAGCCGTGGGACAAATCACTTTTGAAGGAAATAGAAAGAGGTATCCTCAAAGCAAATCTCGGAGTTACTCCTCAAAACGACGGCTCTGTTATCAGGCTCCCGTTTCCGAAGTTAGACGAGGAAGAACGTAAAAGAATCGTAAACCAAGTTAAAAAAATGGCAGAAGAATTCAGGGAAGAGATTAGGAGTATTCGAAGAAAAGCAATCGAACAACTTAGAGAATGGGAAAAAGAGAAAGAAATTTCAGAAGACGATAAGTTCAGAATGCAGGATAAAATAGAAGATTTGACTAAAAAATATATTGACATCGTAAACGAACACCTCGAAAGGAAAGAAAAAGAGATCTTAGAAGAATAATGCACGATAAATATGCCGTTCCCGTTCATGTTGCAATTATTATGGACGGGAACGGTAGATGGGCTCAAAAAAGAGGTTTGTCACGGAGCGAAGGCCACAAAGCCGGCGTAAAAACAGTCAAACTTATCACTGAAGCTGCAGCCAATGCGGGTGTAAAGTATCTTACGCTTTATGCGTTTTCTACGGAGAATTGGAAGAGAAGCAAAGAAGAGGTGAATTTTCTTTTGCATCTGTTCGTTGATGCAATAAACGGGTATTTGGACGAACTCAAAGATAAAGGCGTAAAATTGAATTTTATAGGAGATCTCGACGGCCTTCCGTATTTTTTGAGAAAGGTTATGCAATTTGCAAAAAACGAGACAAAACGTGGAGAAACCATGACTTTAAATATAGCAATAAATTATGGGGGGAGAAGAGAAATAGTGCAAGCGGTAAAAAAGATATGCGAATCGCACGTAAAAGATATCAATGAAGAACAGTTCAAACAATTTTTATATACTGCAAACCAACCGGATCCCGATATTATCATAAGAACAAGCGGTGAGCAGAGACTAAGCAATTTTTTACTCTACCAATCTTCTTATTCCGAACTTTTTTTCACTGATACGCTTTGGCCTGACTTTTCAAAAGAAGAATTTTTGAAAATACTCGAAGAATACAAAAACAGAAAGAGACGGTTTGGCGGAGCGTGAAGAAAAAAGTTTTTGTTGTGGGTGCGAGCGGTGCATTAGGCAATATTGCACTACAGGTAATAAGCGATCACAGCGATTTATTCGAACCGATAGGAATAACAGGTTACGAAAATGTTAACACGATTCTTGATCAATGCGCATCGTTCAATCCGCTCTATATCGGAATAAAAAAAGAATTTTGCGGTTTGATAAAAGATAAGTGTCCGAACAAATACGTTTTTGACGTGGAAAAAGAACTCACGGATGTTCTTATTGAATTCTCGCCCGATATGACGCTTTTTCTTTCCTCGGGCATAGGTGCCATACGTCCCGTTGTTTCTTTGCTGAGAAGCGGTAAAACTGTTGGAATTGCCAATAAAGAATCGATTATTGCAGGCGGAAAGGTGATTTTCAGAAAAGACAGCCCGGGTTTTATCGTTCCGATTGACAGTGAACCTTCTGCCATCTTTCAAGCACTTCTCGGTGAGGATAAAAACGCCGTAAGGAGTATTATCATTACCGCATCCGGCGGTCCGTTTTGGAATAGAGACAAAGACGAACTCAAATACGTCCTGCCTAAAGACGCGTTAAAACATCCCAATTGGAAGATGGGAAAAAAGATTACGATTGATTCTGCAACAATGGCAAATAAGGCGTTTGAAGTTATCGAGGCACATTTTTTGTTTGGCATGCCTTACAACAAAATTAAAGCAATTGTTCACAGAGAAAGTATTATACACTCTCTTGTCGAATTTGAAGACGGTAATATAAAAGCGGTTTTGAGTCCGACAAGCATGTATTACCCTATTCAATTTGCTCTTACTTATCCGAATCGATTAAATTCCGCACCGGGCTATCTTAGTTTGCCTGAAATAGGAAAACTTAGTTTCTATGAGATGAACTGTATAAAATTTCCGGCATTTTGTGAAATTTTGCAAATTGCAAAAGAGGACGAGAATTTTTTGCCTGCCGTAGTTGCAGCGGATGAAACAGCGGTGAAGGCTTTTTTAAGCGATAAAATTCGTTTTACGGATATTCATAGGATAATCATCGAGACGGTGTCAAAAATTAACAGTGCCGATGCTACTTCTATAAACGGCATTGAGCAACTTTACAAAGATGCTATAATAACTGCAAACAATATTATTAGAAGGAGAACAATATGAATGTAATTTTGGAAATAGTAATAGGAGTAGTTGTAATAGGCATTTTGGCGCTCGTGCATGAGCTCGGGCATTTTACCGCAGCCAAACTTTCCGGAATCGGTGTTGAGGAGTTAAGCGTAGGATTCGGCCCTACGATATGGCAGAAGAAAACAAAAGAAACCGTTTATAAAATCGGTGCGCTTCCGATACTTGGCTATGCAAAAATCAAAGGTATGGAAGATAATTTTGATGCACCGGACGGATATTTTAAAAAAGGGTTTTGGCAACGCTTCTTTACGATTTTTATGGGTCCCGGAATGAATTTCATACTTGCAATTGTAATTTTTGCGGTTGTTTTTTCGACTTTCGGCAATCCGTTCGTTCCTACCACAACGGTAGGTGCGCTCGTAGAAAACGGGCCTGCCTACAGAGCAGGCATACGTGTCGGAGATAAAATTATTGAAATTAACGGAGTAAATGTTGCTGACAATTGGAAAAAGATGACCGAAATTATTCATTCGAGCAACGGGAAACCTTTAAAAATTACTGTCGATAGGAAAGGAAAACATATAGATCTTACCGTGGTGCCTCAGAAAAATCCGTCGGCACAAACATGGCAAATTGGCATATACCGTGCCGGTAAAAAATATTCTTTTCTCGTTGCATTGTGGGAAGGAACGGTGTGGACGGGAAAGCTTCTGTATAAGATGTTCATATTTATACCGATGCTATTTACTATAAAAGGTGCAACTTCGGTTACAGGGCCCATAGGAATTATAGCAATGACCGGACAGGCTGCTTCCGGAGGATTGATGAACCTTCTCTGGTTTAGTGCATTTATAAGTATTGCATTGGGTTTTACGAATCTTCTTCCTTTTCCGGCTCTTGACGGGAGCTGGCTTGTTTTGCTCATATGGGAAGGAATTACGAAAAAACCCGTTCCTCCGGAAAAACAGATGGCGGTTCAAGGAACCGGTTTTGTCATTCTGCTGGGGCTGATGGTGTTAATAAGTATTCATGATATAATGAGGCTTATCGGTAAGTGAGAAGACACAGTAGAATAGTACGTATCGGCAAAGTTAAGATAGGCGGGGATAATCCCGTGCTCGTTCAGTCAATGACAAAAACCGATACGAGGGATATTAGTTCGACCGTAAAGCAAATTTTGTCTCTTGAAGATGTAGGATGTGAAATCATACGGGTTGCCGTACCAGATAAAGAAGCGGCAAACGCGATTTCCGAGATAAAAAAGCAAATTCATATACCATTGATTGCAGATATTCATTTTGATCCTCGCCTTGCCGAGCTTTCCATTTTGAACGGAGCCGATAAGATAAGGCTTAATCCGTCTAACATCGAAGATAAGGAATGGATTGTAAAAATTGCAAAAATTGCAAAAGAAAGAGGTGTCCCGATTAGAGTCGGCGCCAATCTCGGCTCTTTCAAAGTGCGGCCTACTAATGTTGTTAAAGCGCTTATTGATAGCGTGGCAAACGAAATAAAAATTTTAAATGATGTTGATTTTGACGATATTGTAGTATCTATTAAAAGTTCCGATGTGATTACCACTCTTCAGGCAAATATGAAAATCGCAAAGATGTTTGATTACCCTTTACATCTTGGAATAACCGAAGCGGGGCCCCTTTTCGAATCGTTGGTTAAAAGCAGTGCCGGAATCGGTTATCTATTAATTAACGGTATAGGAGATACAATCAGGTATTCTATAAGCGACGAACCGACAGTTGAAGTGGAAGCCGGGTTTTCTTTGCTTAAAGCGCTTCATTTGAGGGAAAGAGGCCTAACAATAATTTCCTGTCCTACATGCGGGAGGTGCGAAATCGACCTTTTTCCAATGGTAAAAAGGGTTAAATCGGAGTTCGGGAATATAAGTGTGCCGCTGAAAGTTGCAATAATGGGGTGTGTAGTGAACGGCCCGGGTGAAGCAAGAGATGCCGATATAGGGCTTGCAGGCGGTAAGCATAGCGGTGTAATCTTTAAACACGGTAAAATTGTTAAAACTGTTCCCGAAAAAGATCTTTACAATGAGTTCAAAAAAGAATTGATTAAACTAATCAAGGAGCGTTCATCTTCTTAACAAACGCGGTTCTTTTAATGTAAGTGCAAACAATACACCGATCAGTGTTACGATTGCAGTAATAAAAAACAAACTTCTATATGAAATTACTTTTATAAGAAATCCGCCGATAAGAGAATATGTCAAAACGGGAAATGTCAACGTCCCGTTCAGTCCGATGTAAGCGGGTCTCTCTTTTTCCGGCGCCTGATCCAAAATGAAATTCATATACCCCACATTCATTCCCGAAAATGTAAAACCTATAAATAAAAACGTTAACGAGAACAGCCAGAAATTGTTTTTACTGATCAGGGCAATGATTGGTGTGCAAAGTGCGGTAACCGCCGTGAGGTTTACTACAAGCTTATTTCCTTTGTAATCCGAGATATACGCCCACAAAAGGTTTGATAACACAAGCCCGCTCATTTGTATGGCAAGAAACGTTCCGGTTGCACTTTGAGGAAATTTCAGAATTCTTTTTGCATAAACCACATAAAACGGCAATGAAAGTGAACTTGCTCCGATTAAGATCTGTGCAATAAGGAAATTTCTAAAATTCCTGTCTGTTTTAAGGATATTAGCTGCTTTCTTGAGAAACATACTAAAAGGCAATGCTTCTTTATGAACTTCGCCTTTTGGTTCTTTTACCGATGCGAGAAAAATGTAAGAGCTGCTAACGAATACGAATGATAGAAAAAATATCAAAGCGTAATTGTGCGGAAAGCGTATGGAACCATTTTTTAGAATGTAACGAACTATAATTCCGGCAAATATAGCTACTATTCCGCCGAGAAATCCTCTCATTCCAAAAAATCTTCCTCGTAAATTGGAAGGAATTGCCTTTCCGAATATATCCGAAAAAGGAATTGCCGCAACACCGCCCATGAATGTAAAGAGTCCCAGCAATGTGATGAGTATCCATACCATTAAATGAGGATACTTACCTGCAAACAGTAAAGTAGATAGAGCAAGCAATCCCCAGCTTATCGCCCTCACTGTTATGGCTTTTATAAGTAACGGTTTTTTGTACGGATTTGTTTCGAGTTTGTTGGCTATGAAGAGCTGCGGGATAACGCCTAAAATCCCCCGTCCTTTGCCCATTATCATATATGAAAATCCTACGATGATACTTGAAGGAGTGAGCATGTTGAGAAAGGCGGGAATAACGGTGGTTGTACTACTGAATGCAACGCCTCCGTTAAACAGAATGCCATGCATCACTCCCACAAAGAAGTTCCATTTTAAGTTCTTGTCTTGGTTTTTCATATCGGGTATTATAAATAAAAACAGCCTACTTTAAAACCCCCATGGCAATTTTTACATGCATTTCCGCACCTATTGGCAATACATCTTCGTCAAAATCAAAATATGCCGAGTGGTGTGGCTTGTCAAGTCCTTTTTCTTTGTTCATCGAACCGAGCCAGAAAAAGGCACCCGGCACCTTTTCCAAGAAGTATGCCATATCTTCTCCTCCCATAGAAACGGGAACATTCAATACGTGTTCTTTTCCTACCACATCTTCCGCAATTTTTATTACGTATTTTGTTTCTTTTTCGTCGTTTATCAGCGGAGGGTATCCGAAATGATATTCAACCTCAGCGCTACCTCTGAATGCTTTTGCAACATTTTCGGAAATTCTTTTGATTTTTTCAGGGATTGTTTGTGCAAGTTTTTTGTTCAGTGTTCGCACTGTTCCGAGCAATTCCGCATTTTCCGGTATTACATTGAATACGTCGCCTGATTGTATTTTTCCGATTGTAAGCACAATAGGGTCAATAGGATTAACTTCTCTCGAAACAATTGTTTGCAATGCGATTACTGTTTCGGAAGCAATCACCACCGGATCAACCGATGTGTGAGGGTATGCGCCGTGCCCTCCTTTTCCTTTTATTACGATTTTAAACCGATCCGCTTCTGCCGTAAGCACACCGTCTTTAATGCCTATAATTCCTGCCGGGATCATATTGCCAAGGTGCATTCCGAATGCTTTGTCAACTTTCGGGTTTTCCATTACTCCTTCTTCAATCATCTTGATTGCACCGCCCGGATCCTTTTCTTCCGACGGTTGAAATATGAGTTTTACGTTTCCTTTTAGCTCGTCTCTGTGCCGTGACAGAATTTTTGCTGCAACCATAAGCATGGCCGTATGCCCGTCATGTCCGCAAGCATGCATTAAACCTTTGTTAACCGATTTATACGAAACGTTATTCATTTCTTCAATAGGCAACGCATCTATATCCGCGCGCAGCATCACGGTTTCGCCTTCTTCTTTTCCCCTTATCAATCCTACCACTCCGGTTTTTGCAACATTGCCTTTTACTTCGATCCCGCAATCTTTCAGATAGTTTTCTATGAGCTTTGACGTCCTTACTTCGTGAAATCCAAGCTCCGGATGTTTGTGTATGTCCCTCCTGATTGAGATAACCTCGTCTTTCAACGAAAGAACTTCCTCTTTTATTCTGTCCATTTTGCACCTCCTGTTTTATTTTAATTGAAAAACTCTTTTTTGAAATGCTACTTATGCGGTATAATTTAAAAAATACGGTAAGGAGGAAACAATGAAAAAAATTCTTTCTGCTATTTTGGTAATTTTGCTTTTGTTAGTCTCGGTGCCGATAAGTGCAAACGGATTAACTAATATTTCCGTTATCAGTTTTATTATAACTCCCAACTCAACCGATTCATACGGTGCGTATCTTTTGGATATGAAAATTGCAACAGACCTTCCTACTGACGGTTATCTGTATATAAATTTTCCTTCAGGATTTATTCTACCCGATGCAATTGCTCCTTCTCTTGTTACGGTTAACGGAATCCCGGCAAAAAAAGTGGAAATCAGCTCTTCGATTTTAAAAATTTATTCAAGCAGTGTATTATCGAAAGACAGTGAAATTGTAGTCCGAATTGATACCAAAGCGATGATTAAAAACCCCGAAACGCCCGGAGATTTTGGCTTTCTAATCGGACAGTCAAACGAAACTTCTCCGCAAAATGTTTCGGTGACTATCAGACAGGGTATAACCAACCTCAATGTTATAGTGCAACCCGATACGTCGAATAGCAATGCTGTGTATATTATAAACTTCTATACTTCGCAAAACGGGGCTTTGAGCGGCCAGAATGGTGATTATATCACGGTTTCTTTCCCGCACGAACTTTCTTTTAGCAAAAGTACCATACCGCTTGACAGCGTTTTGATAAACAGTGTCAAACCGCAATCCGTAGAAATGAACAACAATATACTCACATTGCATATAGGAAAAAACACCGTAATTCCCGCAAACGGGTTTGTTTCCGTTCAATTTTCATTGGATGCCGGTATAGTAAACCCCTCTTTACCGGGTGAGTATTTCATTTCCGTACTTACCAATAAGGATCCGTTCTTCGTTAATACGGTTTACACAATCAAAGGAACTTCTATTTCCAATCTCGAAGTTTTTGTAAATCCGCGCATACAAAATGCTATCTCCGAAATTAAGATAAGTTTCATAACTTCCGCTGTTGGCATGCTTAACTCCGGAAAAGATAAGATTTTCGTAGAATTTCCCAAAGGATTTGTTTTAAGCAAAAATCCTGATTTTTCATCTGTTTCTGTAAACGGAATAAGTTGTAAAAATGGCACTTTTGATAAGAACTTGTTAACGATTACCGTTCCTGCTGATATAAAAAGCGGTGCTGTTACGGTGGAAATTAAAAAATCGTTTGGCATTAAAAATCCGTCTGCAAAAGGCGAATATGTTTTTGTGGTCTATACGTCAAAAGATCTTACTCCTCAGTCTTATTCAATTCAGATAGAGCCGTCCCATATCAGCGCTCCGATTGTAAAACTTACGAATTTCGGTGCCAAATCGGTAAGCGGTTACGATATTGAATTTTACACGGGTGCTGGCGGTGCCCTTTCAAAAGGAATTGATTCCGTTACGTTAATATTCCCGGAATCCGCCTCCGTTCCGCAAGCAATATCCGCAAAGAACATTACGGTAAATGGCATTAAACTTCTTTCAAGTCCGGTTATAAATTCCGATACCATGCTATTGAAAGTTCCTCTTGATATTGACTCCGAATCGGAAGTTAGCATAGCAATATCTCCGGATGCAGGTATCAGAAATCCGGTTGCAGGTGGTATTTACACCCTTTCGGTGTTTACTTCAAAAGAAACTACTCCGGTTATCTCTACCGGATTTGAAATCTCCATGTTGCCTCGCTCGTTTGCAAAAGTCATTCCTCCCAATCCCGATGGCAAGAACGGATATTATATTACTCATCCTTCCGTTACGCTTACGGCTGAAAGTCCGTCTGATCCAAATCCTGCTATATATTATTACTTTGACAATAACTCGCCTTCGTTATATTCGGGTGATAAAATTATTGTTCAGGATGGAATTCACACACTGCATTTTTATGCAATTGACCATAGCGGAAATAAAGAAAATAAGGTAAACTCGATTGAGTTTAAAGTAGATACGGTTCCACCGGAAATTACGATTATTGCGCCGACGGATAC
Organism: Caldisericaceae bacterium; assembly: GCA_026987225.1. Taxonomy (GTDB): domain Bacteria; phylum Caldisericota; class Caldisericia; order Caldisericales; family Caldisericaceae; genus S016-85. The sequence continues at coordinate 3,092 of JALSNB010000312.1, read as the reverse complement.
TTCTGTAAACGGGAAAAGCGTAAAATTAATCGGAAAAACGGAAAAAGGTGCCGCAGTTACCATTGACGGGGATAGTATTCCAGTGAAACCTGACGGAACATTTGAAACGATACTTATAGGAGACGGAAAAACGGTATTTAAAATAATTTCCACAGATATTGCCGGAAATAAAAATGAAAAAACAGTAACGATAACTTTTAATAATAGCGCTCCCATAAATCCACCGAGCCTTACCGTAACTTCCCCTCAAGACGGAACGATAGTGTATCAACAGAGCCTTGTTATTACCGGAAAAACCGATCCGGGTGCCGCTGTTGAAGTAAACGGTGAATCTGCAACCGTTGCCGAGGACGGTGCGTTTACCATTACAATTCAATTGAAAAACGGTGAAAATACGATTGACATTGTCGCGTCGAAAAACGGTAAAAATACCGAAAAGAAAATCAGTGTTAAATATATAAAAACCGTTTCCATGAAATTACAAATAGGCAACAAAAATGCCATAGTAAACGGCGAGGTTGTCACGTTGGACAGCGCACCGATCATTATTAATAACAGAACGCTGGTGCCGCTTAGATTTATCAGTGAATCTTTCGGTGCCGATGTGAAGTGGGATCCCGTTCTGAGAGTTGTTCAAATTGAGTTCAATGGGACAACGATATTGCTTCAAATCGGAAATAAATACGCTTCGGTAAACGGGAAAAAAGTGGTATTGGATTCGCCTCCTCAGATAATAAACGGGCGAACTATGGTTCCTCTCAGATTTATTGTAGAATCGTTTAAAGCGAAAGTTGTTTGGGATCAGAATACGCAGACGATAACAATAACGTATCCGTAAAATTTTAAGCGGGGCTAAGCCCCGCTTTATTCTTCCGTATTTATTTTGTAGTCTCTAATTTTGTTGAACAGGGATTTTCTTGAAATTCCGAGTAGTTTTGCGGCTTTTGTCTTATTACCATTTGATTTTTTCAACGCTTTTATAATCATTTCTCTTTCGAGTTTTGCTATCGCTTCGGGAAGAGGAATCAGATTGCCACCGTCCGGATCTTTTATCTTTGTTTCTTTTTCTTTTTCGGTATTGTTATTTTCTTTGTTTTTATACCATTTAATGAGAGCGGGAGGCAGGTGTTCTTCCAATATGAGAGGGGCGGACGTAATAATTACTCCGCGCGCTATCGTGTTTTCCAACTCCCTTACATTACCCGGCCAATCGTAATCCATGAAGATTTTCATTACTTCTTGTGATACGCCTTGAACAACTTTGCCGTATTTCCTCGAATATTTAGAGATAAAATGATTGACAAGAAGAGGTATGTCTTCCTTTCTTTCCCTCAGCGGAGGGATCGTAATGGTAACAACATTTAATCTGTAGTAAAGATCTTCTCTGAACTTCCCTTCTGCAACCAATTGCTCGAGATTTCTGTTCGTTGCGGCCAAAACCCTTGCATTGGAAACAAGTGTTTCATGTCCCCCTACTCTTTCAAACGTTTTCTCCTGCAAAATTCTAAGCAATTTTGCTTGCAATGTGAGCCCCATATCGCCTATTTCATCAAGAAATATTGTTCCGTCCTTTGCCTGCTCAAATTTTCCTATGTGTCTTGCTATAGCATCCGTAAAAGCACCTTTTTCATGGCCGAACAGTTCGGATTCAAGCAAATTCTCCGGTATTGCGGCACAGTTTACCACTATAAACGGTTTTCCTCGTCGTTCGCTGTGCAGATAAATTGCCCTTGCAACCAATTCTTTTCCTGTTCCGCTTTCGCCGCGTATCAAAACCGTTGCGTCCGAGTCGGCAACTCTTCCGATTGCCTTGTACACTTCTTGCATTTTTTGCGATTCACCGACAATTTCGTCTTGCTTGTATGTTTTACCCGAACCTATGCTCTTAACGTTTGAGGATAATTCTTTTAGTTCTATTGCTTTACGTACTTTTATTTTAAGCTCGTCTATGTCAAAGGGTTTCGTAAGGTAGTCGTAAGCACCTTTTTTCATCGCTTTTATTGCGATATCGGAACTTCCGTAGGCCGTCAAGAATATCACGGGCAGGTCGGGTGCAATTTCCCTGATCTTTAAGAACGCTTCCATTCCGTCCATTACCGGCATTCTTACATCCAAAAGTATGCAGTCGGGATAACTTTTTAGAGTGGCGTCCACTGCCTTTTTTCCGTTATCCACTTCTATTACGGAATAATCTTCTTCGGATAATATTTCCTTTAACAGACTCCTAACATTTTCTTCGTCATCCGCAATTAAGATCGTGTATTTTTTTAATTTCATATTCTCACCTCTTTATGCCGGCAAATAAACGCGGAACGTTGTACCTTTTCCTATGGCACTCTCAACTTCGATTTTCCCGCCATGTTCTTTTACCACTCTATATACAATGGCAAGTCCCAAACCTGTGCCTTCCGCTTTTGTCGTGTAGAACGGGACGAAAATGTGCTCTATCTGATCTTTGCTCATGCCCTTACCGTTGTCGGATACGGTAATTTTTACAAATTCGTTTTCTTTTTCACACTTTATCGCAATTTTTCCGTTATCTTCAATTGCCTGAATACTGTTTATAATAAGATTCAGGAAAAGCTCTTCGCATTTTTTCTCGTCCGCCATGAGTTCTACTTCTTCGCATTGCACGTTGAATTTAACATTTTTGTCTCCGGCAAATTGTTTTGAAAGAGATACGATTTGTTCGAAAAATTTTGGAATATTTACTTTAACCTTTTTTAAGGGTGTCGGTTTACCGTAATTTAGCAAATCTTTTACGATTTTGCTTAGCCTATCCGTCTCCCTTAAGATCGGTTCTATGTATTTTTCTTCCGGTTTGCCTTGCAATTTCTTCTGGAGAATTTGTGCAAATCCTTTTATCGAAGTGAGCGGATTGCGCACCTCGTGAACTACGCCTGCAGTAAACATTCCGAGCGTTCTGAGGGCTTCGTTTCTCTGCGATTCTTCAATATTTCGTTTCAAACTTTCCGCCATTGTGTTTATCGAATTTGCTATATCTCCGATTTCACCGGTGAATTTCGGCATTCTGTAGTCAAGGTTTGTTTCGAGAATTTTTAACCCCTTCTTGATTTTTACAATTTTAAATG
>JALSNB010000311.1 GCA_026987225.1 Caldisericaceae bacterium | reverse complement strand
TCCCTGTTTTGGGATTGACACCTGTTCTTTTTGCTCTCTTCCTTGTTGCGAATGTTCCGAATCCGATCAAAGAAACTTTGTCGCCTTTTTTGAGAGCCTCCTCGACTACTTCGATGAATGCTTTGACTGCTGCCTCAGCCTCTTTTTTCTTAAGGCCCGTCTTCTCTGCAAGTGCTTTAACGAGTTCAGGTTTATTCATACCTTTTCACCTCCTTTCTTAAAAAAAGTGTTTATTTTTCTTGTTTATATAACTTTTTAAAATCTTGTCAATACTTTTTTCCCATTTTTCTTGAAGATTTTGCAAAAATTTTAAGTAAAGAGAATTTTTCGTACGGGTTTTTACCGAAAGAACGTAGGTTTTAAAAGGATTTATCATTATAATAATGATTATTGTTTAAAAGATTGTTTTATTTGGATAAATGAAACAAACAAGAGAACGGAAAATGCAATCAGTAAAACATTACCCGTTGCATAAAGCAAAGCGTATGCAATATTTGAAATTTTTCCTCCTTCCCCTATGTAAGGTGGAATTATAACCATCGCAATGAGCAGATAGGAAGAAAAAGTAAACGGCTTTATTCCCGATCTTTTTCCCATTCTCAAAAATGCAACGATAAGGAGAATTGCCGCAATGAAAAACGAAGTTGCGACTCCGAGCGAATACCATCTGTTGTTTGCAAATCCAAGCTCGAATATATATCCGAAAGACAGAATGCCGCTCAGCGACAGCATGCCGAACCCGTAAAGGAATTTGTTGTGCGTATCGAACATACGAAGTTTTAACGTGATTTGCTTTAGCGCAAGAAGCGTAAAGAGTGCGCCCGAAATGAAAAGCGTATCACAGATAATCGTCAGAGCCGTTGATAGCGGCGCGGAACCGCCTTTTGCCTGTATGAAAATCGAAATAACCGAAACAATCCCGCTCGTTAAGAAAAACAACCCTCCGATTATTCCATGCTCTTTTGCCTTCATAACGTAATTTTAATCCGTTCCGCTTTTTTGAAAAATTCTTTTGCAAAAAGCAAATCCTGCCGTATTTGATCTATCAAAAGACTCGGAGTCGGGAATTTCTTTTCTTCCCTTATTCTTTTCAAAAAATGAAGCCGCACGTTTTTTCCGTAAAGGTTGAGTTTTTCGTCTATGAAATGTATCTCCACTTTGATTTTTTTCGATTCTTCGAATGTCGGGTTTCTTCCCACGTTTGTCAAGGATTCGAATAGAGTGCCGTTTACGTCCGCCATCGTTACGTAAACACCGTTTTTTGGCAGCACCTTGTAGCCGTTTTCATAGCGGAGATTTGCCGTTGGAAAACCGAGAAGCCTTCCTATGCCTTTTCCTTTTACGATTTTTCCGCCGAGGAAAAACGCATATCCGAGCAGGTCGTTTGCCTCGCTGATATTTCCGTCCGTTATGAGGTTGTATATCGTCGAGCTGCTTACGGGCTTTCCGTTGTAATATACGAGGTGTTCGCTAAAGAGTTCTATGCCGAACTCCCTCAGTGCATCGCCGAGAAATTTCGTGTCGCCTTCCCTGTTTTTCCCGAAACGGAAATTTTCTCCGACAACAACGCTTTTTGCGTTTGCATGCCTTACGATTTCCCTTTTTACGAATTCAAGCGGGCTCATGTTCATAAAACTTTCGTTGAGTTTT
>JALSNB010000310.1 GCA_026987225.1 Caldisericaceae bacterium | reverse complement strand
CAAAGGCGAAGAAAATGAGCAAAACAATTAGAGTTGGCGTTATAGGGCAGTCGGAAAGGCCGGGGCGTCCCCTTCCCCAAAAAACGGCCGAGATTGCATACAAAATAGGATATGTCACAGGCAAAAACGGATGGCAGCTGATAAGCGGCGGAAGGGACGGCGTAATGAGGGAGGCAAGCAGGGGCGCAAAAGATGCCGGTGGCCTTACGGTTGGCATTATGCCCTCCCTAAACAAGAACGAGGCAAACGATTACGTCGATGTGGTGATCACAACGGGGCTTGGCATAGGGATGCGCTCCGAGCTTATGATTCACACGGTTGATATCGTTATTATGATAGGCGGAAAAAACGGCACGTTAAAGGAACTTTCCGCTGCATATTTGAACTTTAAGCCCATTATCGTAATGGAAGGAAGCGGCGGCCTTACGGACACCCTCAAAAACTGCCTGTTCGAAGGAAAATACATAGACGATAGGAAAAACGTGGAAATTCTATTTGCACGCTCGGCGGAAGAAGCGGAAGCATTGATAAAGAAACTGGCAAAATGAAAGACGTTGTCGTAATAGGCGGCGGCCCGGCGGGGCTTGTTGCGGGACTTGCGGCAAAGAGAAACGGAGCAAAGGACGTTTTGATTCTGGAACGTGAGGACGAATTGGGCGGCATTTTGAAGCAGTGCATTCACAACGGCTTCGGTACACTGCTTTTCAAAAAGGATCTCACCGGCCCGGAATATGCGGAAAACTTGATAAACGATGTGGAAAAAGAGCGTGTCGAATATATGCTGAACACGATGGTAATAGGCATAAACAAAAACAGGGAAATAACGGCCGTAAATTCGAAACAGGGCGTTTTCACGATAAAGGCAAAGAGCGTGGTGCTTGCAATGGGGTGCAGGGAGAGGCCGCGCGGAAACATCATAATAGCGGGCACAAGACCTGCGGGCGTTTTTACGGCAGGCGTCGCACAGAGGTTCATAAATATCGACGGGTATCTGCCCGGGAAAGAAGTCGTTATTTTGGGATCCGGCGATATCGGGCTCATAATGGCGCGAAGGTTCACACTGGAAGGCGCGCGAGTGCTTGGCGTTTTCGAGATAATGAATCACCCCGGCGGATTGAAGAGAAATATCGTGCAGTGCCTCAACGATTTTGACATACCGCTCTACCTATCGCACACCGTTGTGAAAGTGCACGGCAAGGAAAGGGTTGAGGGGGTAACGGTTGCAAAAGTAGACGAAAACTTTCAACCGATAGAAGGTACGGAGCGGTTCATAAAGTGCGACACTCTGCTCCTTTCCGTGGGGTTAATCCCGGAAAACGAGCTTTCGAAACAGGCCGAAGTGAAACTTTCGCATATAACAAAAGGGCCTATAACGGACGAAACGATGGAGACAACGGAGAGGGGCATATTTTCGTGCGGCAATGTTTCCGCAGTTTTCGACCTTGCCGATTACGTTGCGGAAACCGGCATGATTGCCGGAAAGAATGCGGCAACATTTGCGAAAGGCGTTTTGAAGAGCGAACATTACGTAAGGCTTATTCCGGGTGGTAATGTCGGCGTGCTGTTCCCTCAGAGATACACATTCACGGACGATTTGGTGCTGTTTATCCGCTCCAAGAAATGGATTGAAAAACCCGTTTACGTAAATTT
>JALSNB010000309.1 GCA_026987225.1 Caldisericaceae bacterium | reverse complement strand
AGTAACCGGAAATTTCTTCCAGTTTTTGTAATTGTTGGACGTGTAATTTTTGCAATTCGTTGTTTTTCTTATTGAAAAACTCGATTTTTTCTTCCAATTCGCTTTTTTGGGTTTCCAAATCTTTTTTCTCCCTTTCGTGCTGCGCAATAGCCATAGCCAATTCGGCTTCTTTGGCCTTGATTTTTTTCTCGGCTTCGGAAATTTTTCTGTCACGTTCCAGAATAACTTTTTCGTGTTGTGCCTTTAATTCCAGGAATTTTTCCTTGGCTTGTAGAATTTTTTCTTTTTTGATGGCCTCGCCTTCTTTTTCAGCGGTTTTAACGATCACATCGGCGTTTTTCTTTGCTTCGGCGACAATTCTTTCCGCTTCATGCTTGGCTCTGTTTAATATGCTTCCCGCAGCTTTTCCGTCGAAACTGCGTTTGATGAAAAAACCGGCGGCCAACCCGGCGATTAAGGCCAAAATCAAATATATCCATTCCATAATTAATCCGTTTTTTATGAAAAGGCCTACATTTATTTGGTTTCGGAATCCCCCAGGAAGGTAGGATTTGGGCTAACTTCCGGTTCAAACGTCTGCCGGAAAACCCTGTGGTTTTCTCCGCCAAGCGACGGATGCAGCCTGTTTTCCCCGGAGAGACTCACCCGGTATGTTGTTCGTGTTGAGGATCCTGCATAAAATAAATGTAGGCCGTATTGTGGTTCATTGTTCTTTTTCAATTATTTCACCATCGTTCAATTCCGCCAAAATTTCCGTTTTCGTTTCATTCCATTTTTCAAGGAAAAGATCCTTCTCGTGTAATAACCATTCTTTCTCGCCCGCTTCTTTCAATAGGACCATCAGCAGGATTTTCTCGGGATCTTCCACTTTGTAATTTTGCCGGAATTGCATGATCTCTTCATTCAGGCGCTTTACGGATCGACGAATGATCTCCTCCCTTTCGGGTAAAATTTTCAGCCGGAAAATTTTGCCGTCGAGGTTTACGTTAATATAAATCTTTTTATTCGTCATTTTTCAGGCTTGCTATAATTTTATCAATAGAGGAAATCATTTCATCCATCCGTTTCCTGGCCTGCTCGCGCGTCCCGAAAACTTCTCCGACGACTTCTGAAAGAAGTTTTTCGGATATCCGTTCTTGTCGCTCGGATATTAATTTTTTATGCTTTTCCAACTCGTTTTTCAAAAGAGCGTTTTCGCGGCGTAATTCCCGGTTTTGCTTCTGAATTTCCTGGCATTCAGATTTCCATTGCCGGATTTTCCGTTTGATCTGCTGCCAGTCTTCAAAAACAAAATCCATTTTAATACGCGCTTAACTGCAAATTTACAATTATTTTTTCTTACTTTGAAATATAGGTGTTTAGCTTTGTTTTGCCTAACTTTGTTAGCATAAATAAAAATTTCGTAAGCGGATGCTTATCTTTAAAAATTTAACGTTTTCTTATCCGAATCATACGGTGTTTTCAGGTTTTAATTTTCATATCGATGATGGCGAAAAAGTGGCCGTAACGGGTGCATCGGGCAGCGGAAAATCGACTTTGCTCAATCTTTTGCCGGGCTTTTTGCCCGGTTTCAAGGGTGAGATAATTGTGGACGATTTGACATTAAATCCCAAGCACATTACGGCGATTAGGAGGAAATTTGCCTATGTGC
>JALSNB010000308.1 GCA_026987225.1 Caldisericaceae bacterium | reverse complement strand
CGTAATGTTTCATAACCCAGATAACATCGTGGAATTCCCCGCCTTGTCCGAAATTGGTGTGGCCGTCCATTCGCAAATAATTGACAGCCTTGCCAATGTAAGCAAAGCGTGCCACCCACATTTCCGACAGGTTATATGCACCCTTGTGCATTCGCAACAATTCGCTTTCCAAAAAAGAAAGGGTGGAGAAATCCCAACAGGTACCCGTGCGGTTCTGGTCCTTCACGGGCGTTACGGGCAATTGTTTCAGAATGGTAATCCGGTAATCGCTACCCGGGTAATTGGTAACGGTTTTTTTGTCAAACGGAACGGTTTGCGCCGTCAGTTGAAGCCCGACAAATAAAAAGAGCCATTGAAGATATTTCATAACAAATGATTTTTAAGCGGTCAAAGATAAAAATTTTCGCCCCTTTTTCCGAATTTCTTTTAGGTAAAACACAAAAGGAAATTTCAAAGAAAGAGGGTGATTAATCAAATGTAACGTGCCGATGAATAGTTTTATTGTTTCATTGACAAGCGGATTTTTTAGGTTTGACAAATATTTCATATATTTAGCCGCTTGAAAAAACGTAAGAAAAACCGATATGAGCGAAGAAAAAAACGATCAACTGCAACCGCAGGAAAACGAGAGCAAACCTATTGATAATCAGGATGATGTAAAAAAAATTGCCGAGGAATTATCTTTTTCGGAGCAGGAACAACTGGCTTCCCTGGATATCGAAAATGACAAAAGTGTGGATGCCATTATCGGCGAAATCGACTCGGATATTGCCCAACGTTCCGAAGAAGAAACGGATGAGAATGTTATTGAGTTGGATAAATCCAAATACAAAGAATTTACTTTACGCCAAATTGTTGATGAATTCCGTGATTTATTGGACCAGCATCCGGTAGGAAAAGTTAAGCAGATTTTATACTATCTTCGTGACCTTTTTCAAGAAAAATACGAACAACAAAAAGACGAAGCCCGTCAGAAATACATTAGTATCAACGACAGCGAGAAAGGATTTTATTTTAACGCTCCCGAAAAAGCCGAATTTGACAGCCTCTATAGAGAATTCAAAAGGAGACTAAATGATGCACGACGTGAATATCAGGAAAAATTACAGCGAAATCTCAATGCAAAATTAGCCTTGATTGAAGAACTGAAAGCCATGGCGCGCGGCGAAATCGAAGGAACGTCGGGCGAACTCTATAAGCGTTACAGGGAAATCAGGAATAAATGGTATGAAATAAAAAATGTTCCGCGGAATGCCTATCATGATTTATGGAACAATTTCCTTTTCTGGGAAGAACAATTTCACCAATTGATCAACCTCGACAAAGAATATCGCGAAAAAATCTACGAGGAAAATTTGGCCGAAAAACAAAAAATTATCGAACGGGCAAAAAAATTATTGGAACACGAAGACCCGATGGAAGCGTTCAGGGAATTACAATTTCTTCACAAGGTCTGGAAGGAGAAAACCGGGCCGGTGGCTCCCGAATGGCGCGAAAAAATATGGCAGGAATTTAAGGAACTCACAAAAAAAATCCACGACCGCCGGAGGGAATTTCTGGCAAAATTGAAGGACGTATATGCCGAAAACCTCGAAAAGAAAAGGGAAGTTATCGCCCGTATCCGTGCATTGACGGAAGGAAAAGAAATCACCGA
>JALSNB010000307.1 GCA_026987225.1 Caldisericaceae bacterium | reverse complement strand
TCCGCCTTGTTGTAAATTTTACATGTGAGCCTATAATTAATGCGATGAAAGGCGATGCGATTTTCGATAGGTATGCAAATAAGTATGACGAGTGGTTCGAAAGCGAAGAGGGAAAAGTCGTAAAACGTCTTGAACTTGCGCTCCTCGAAAAGTTCATACTCCCGAAAGAGGGCAAAACGCTCTGCGAAGTCGGCATAGGCACGGGCCTTTTTGCAATGGAGTTCAGGAAAAAAGGGATGGAAGTGTGCGGTATCGATCCGTCCGAAGAGATGCTGAAGATTGCAAAGGAGCGGGGATTTGACGTTAAGAAAGGCAGCGGCGAAAACATTCCTTTTGAGGATAATCGATTTGACGTCGTGCTCGCAATGACGTCCATAGAGTTTTCCAAAGATCCCAAACGCTTCGTAAAAGAAATGAAACGTGTTGCAAAGCCCGGAGGTGTCGTTATTGTTGCCGCTTTGAACCTCCTTTCGCTTTACGGCATCGAGCGGAGAATCAGAGGGCTTTTTGAGAAAAATGTTTTTACTGACGCGCATTTCTACACTTATTGGGAACTTAAAAATCTTTTGCAGGATGAACTTAAAAATACGGAAGTTTCTTCATCCGTTTTCATACCGCCCAATGCATCCGAAACGGTTCTTGCTTTTGCAGATGCTTTGGAGCGCTTCGGGCAGAGGTGGCTTAAGCCTTTCGGTGCGCTGCTCGTCGGGAAAGGAGTGAAATAATATGTTTATAGAAGCACAATTTTCGATTTATCCGCTCAGGGAACAGCATCTTTCCCCTGCGATAGAGCGGGCGGTAGAAATTATAAAATCGTTCGAATTGCCCGTTGAAACGGGGAGCATGAGCAGTATCACATACGGAGAATCCGAAAAAGTGTTTAAAGCGATGCAGGCCGTAATGGACAAAGTGGGTGAAAACAAACATCTCGTTTTGATCGTTACGTTTTCCAACGCATGCCCGGTTCCGGTGAAGAAATGATTTTTTTCTTTTACCCATCGGGCAGGACGATTGCATTGAGCCTTACAGGAACTTGGTGCGCCCTTCACTGCGATCACTGCAACGCACAGTACCTTAAAGGCATGATGACAAAGGAGCAGGCGTTGGAAGCCCTGAAGAAGAGGAAAGACTATTACAAATCCGTTTTGGTGAGCGGCGGTTCCACATCGGACGGAAAAGTGCCCGTTATCGAGCATCTGCGCTTTATAAAGCAGCTTCATAAGATGGGGCTGAAGCTGAACTTTCACACCGGGCTCCTCTCGCGTGAAGAGATAATCAAAATAAAGCCTTATGCGGATAGGGTTTCTTTTGATTTTATATACGATAATGACGTTATCCGTAACGTTTACCATCTGAAAGATAAGGACAAAGAAGACTACAGAAACACGTATCTACTCATGCGCCGCATTTTGGGAGGCAGAATGGAAAACGAGAACGGATACCCTTCTTCACGAGTCGTGCCTCACTTTACGATTGGCTTAAACTGCGGAAAAGTTACGGACGGTGATTTCAAAACAATCGAAGAGCTTGCATCTTTAAAGCCCACTTTACTTGTTATAGACGTTTTTATTCCCACTCCTAACACACCGTTTGCAAATTGCCCCGCTCCGAACATTGACGACGTGAGAGAGGTCCTTAACAAAGCACATAGAAGGCTTACCAGAACAACG
>JALSNB010000306.1 GCA_026987225.1 Caldisericaceae bacterium | reverse complement strand
GTAGATATTCTCCGCCTCCCTTAAAAGCCCTTTGTTGTGAAAATTTATCACGCAGTATGCATTCGCCGTTTTTGTAAACAGGAGGATGTCTTTGACATGCCTTTCTACGTTTTTATATACTCTTTTAATAATCTTTTCCGCTTTTTCACTCTCTCCTTTATAGTAATAAGATTCCGCTACATAGTAGAGAAATTTTGCCCTTTTGGACAGAGGCAATTTTTCAACTTTATCTTTAAATTTTTCGTACTCATTGATTACTTCGCCGTAATCTCCGCTTTCCGACATGAATTGCCATTTAAGCAGGTAAAGTTCGTTAAATTTTTGCTTTTTCCATTTGTTTTTATTTGCTTCGTATATTTCATATGCTTTTTCTCTGTTTCCGCTCAAAAAATGCAGTGCACCGAGCAGCTGCATGATATGTGCATCTTTGCTGTTTACGTATTGAATGGCCCTTATCGCAAGTTCCGCATAAGGAGCGAGTTCGTAAGGGTTTGCGGTTTTTAATATTTTCACTATTTCTTTTCTGTTTTCTGCGAGCAGAAAATGCTTTATTGCGTTTTTTATTTTTTTGTTTTTCGCATAGTATGCGGCAAGTGCGTTTTGCATTTCTTTGAAGTTAAGTGTTTTTCTTGCTTCTTCCTGTAAAAAATCTCTGAAAATATCGTGATACGAATATAAATTTTGTGTTTTTGTAATGAATAATCCCTTTTTCATAAGATTTTTCAACACTTTATCGGCATTTTGTATTTTTAGAAATTCTTCTACTTCACGCGGAGCCATCGTATCGAACAGGGATGTTTTTATAAGGAAATCTCTTTCTTTTTTGCCGAGCTTTTCGAAGACTTCTTCCATAAGGAAACGGAACGTGTAATCCTTTTTGATCGTGCCGCTGCTTTTTATTGAGTATGCAGCAAGGAACGTGCCCATTGCCCACCCCTTTGTGAGGTTATATATATCATTTGCAAAATCCGTTTTTACTCCCAATTTTTTCAGTAGTTCTTCCGTTTCTTTTATATTGAACGCAAGCGATTCCTTTTCTATGATATGTCCTTTGTCGATATTCCTTATGATGAAGGCAGGCGGCTCACTCCTTGACGTAAAGATAAATTTTGCGTTTGGCGGTGCGTATTTGAAAAGCCTTGAAATGAATTTTTCCGTATCGCTCCTGTCTGCTATTGTGTTTAGATTATCCAATACGATTGTGATATTTGCTTCTTTTTCTTCGATAATTTTGAGAATGGTATTTAGTGCTACGGAAAAAATATTTTGATCCGTTATCTCTTTGCCAAGCACCGATGAAACGGACAGGTTTCTTTTAAGCGAAAGAAAAAGCGTGCTAATGAAATTTGTAAAGTTTGTATCGTCTTCGTCAAGGGAAATCCATACCGAATTTTTCGGGGATGCGGAAGATGCAAGCATTGTTTTGCCGGCACCCGCTTCTCCCATTATATAGGCAAACTTTTTTGCGGTGTTAATCTTTTTTGCAAGCCTCTGTCTCTTAACGAAGTGAGGAGGCAATTCCGGTTTTGTAATTTTCCCTTCCATCTGTCTTTTTTATTTTATCGGTTATTTGTAAAAATCTTTTTTATTTTATCGGTTATTTGTAAAAATTAAAGGATATGTACAAATTTTCCGTTTATGTTATAATATTAATGCGTATGGGGGTGCTGGGGTTCGACGGATAAGCAAAGCATACCGACGCAGGCAGAGGATGGTGGTTGGCCTCTTTAAAAATCCACCGAAAAAATAAACGCCGAAAATAATTTTGCTTTAGCTGCTTAAGTCAGCTAACGTTTTGGATGCTTCCAGCCCGCAGAAGCTCCAAAACGCAGGCTTGCGGGCCGCAGCGGCAAGGTTCGCCCGAGCCAAACCTGCTGCGTAATTAAATCGGGCTATTCTCTCCGATCCGTGTCGCTCCGGAACGGGGAGAAGAAATTAAAGAGCGACTAAGCCTGTAGCTTGGCGGTATGTAGTGTTTATCCGGACGCGGGTTCAACTCCCGCCACCTCCACCATTTATTGTAAAAACGGATTGTATTTTCTTTCTTCCGCTATCGTGCTGTTTTCGAAGTGTCCGGGCAATATGACCGTGTTATCTTCAAGCGTGAGGATTTTTTCTTTGATTCCTTTAATCATAAGTTGGAATGCATTTTTATATTCCTTTGCCGTGCCGACCGTTCCGGCGAAAATCGTATCTCCGCTAAAAATAAACCCTTTTCCTTTCAACACAACACTACCTTTTGTGTGGCCGAATATGTGAAGTACCGTTAAGGTTTCGCTGCCAAATTCTATTGTATTATTTTCTTTAAGGAGTATGTCCGGGGGCGGTGATTCGACTATAACGCCGAATTCTTTCGAGCGGTTTTTTGCAGGGGAAGTGAGCATTCCGGCATCCAATGTGTGTATTAGGATTTTAGAGCGGGGATATTTTAACTTTAGCAGTTTGTCCCCTGCGATATGATCGAAATGTCCGTGTGTGTTTATGATATATTTGAGTTTCACCTTTTCCTTATCCAAAACATCCGTTATGTAGCGTATTTCTTTCGGGTAGAAAAACGAAGGGTCGATTGCCAGCCACTCTCCGCCGTTTTCCAACAAATAGCAATTCGTATCGAGCGGGCCAAACGTATATTTGTATATAACGGTGTTGCCGAAATGCAATTTTTCTTTGAAGAAAAACTCTTTTTCCATTCAGTTTAAGGATTGTTCTTTTTATTGTTTATGAATTGCAGCATTTCTTTTAGAAATTTCATGCCTGCTGTGGTATTTACCGCCCCGGGATGAACGGAAAGGCAGAAAAGCTCTCCGTTTTTTAATGCCATGGAATAGTTTAGTTTTGCCCGCTTGAGCTTACCTGGAAGCTGTTTTTCCTTTATGTACCATGTATATTCCTGATTGTCTGTCGGATACGCTTTAAGCCCTTTTGGGGTGGGGACAAACAGAATGCGTTTTGTGATTACTGCAATGTGATGGTTCAGAAAAACATTTATGGCGCTTTTTGTAATTATGCCGTGCGGAGGGAAAAACAAATTTACGTTTCGAAAGCCGCACTTTTTCAGTATTGCAAGTGATGCATCAAGTTTGTATTCCGCTTCTTTTCCAGTGCAGCAAAATTCCGCACCGTTATGCTTGTAAGCGTGGTATTCCATGTGGTATCCCGCTTTTTCCATTTGTTTCAAATAGTTTACGAATTTCGGATAGTTTGCGAGGTTGTATTTTCCGTGATGATACGTAATTAGAAATAGGTACGTGAATTTCTCGAAGTGATTTGCCCTTACTGTTTTATCGATTTCTTTCAGGTAATTGAAGTATATAGGAGAAATATCGTGAATAAACAAAACCGCATCGTTATTATTAGCTATGGGTGCATTATTTGTAACAGGGGAAATAACAAACGGGCAATGAGGGAAAGTGTATTTAAAGAGTTCGGCCCTGCCTTTTACTTTTTCTTTGATCGAGTATTTTAAGAGTTCCGTTGAGCTGTTTACCTTTTCTCTTACCGGTGTGATGCCGAAAGATGTAATCAGTATTAACAGAAAAACGGCAAAAGCTACTAATTTTACACGTTTACTTTTCATTTATCGCTTTTTTTATACGCATTAACGCTTCCTTTAACACGGATCTCGGGCATGCAATATTTATCCTTTCGAATCCTTCTCCGTTTTTTCCGAAAAAGTATCCGTCGTCAAGCCCTACCCTTGCTTTATTTATCAGAAAATCGTGCAGTTCTTTTTTGTTCATTCCGAGAGCCCTGAAATTCATCCATACGAGGTATGTCCCTTCCGGCTCTACAACCTTTATCTGTGGAATCCGTTCTTTTACGTATTTTTTTAAAAATTCGAGATTTCCTTTCAGGTAAGTTAACATTTGATTAAGCCATTCGTCGCCGTATCTGTAGGCTGCTTCCATTGCAACGAGTCCGAGAACGTTGACACTCCCCATTATTCTGTCTTCCGTCGCTTCCAAAAATTTCTTTCTTATGCTGTCGTTCGGTATGATGATCGACGATGCGGCAAGTCCCGCAAGATTGAACGTTTTGCTCGGGGACATGCAGGTAATCGAATTTTGTTCGAATTCTTTCGATATGGAGGCAAACGGTGTATGTTTGTGTCCGTCGTAAACTATTTCGCAGTGTATTTCGTCCGATATTACTATCGCACCGTTTTCTGAAACTATTTCCCCGAATTTCTCGAGTTCCTTTTTTGTCCACACCCTACCGGTCGGGTTATGCGGACTGCAAAGGATTGCGGCTTTTACTCTCGAAGGCGTATGTTTTATGTCATCGTGCGGCAGAAATTTGCTTGCCAAATTTTCAAAATCCATTTTGTAACGGCCGTTTTCAAATTTTAACGGATTATCGCTTACGATGCAGCCGTTCTTTTGAATGGCCCAATAGAACGGGTAATATGCGGGTGTTTGCAGGATAACCTCGTCACCTGTGTGAGTAAATGCTTTTACAGCAGTGGAAACAGCGGATACGACACCGGGCGTAAAAATTATCCATTCCGGCTTTATTTCCCAATCGTATTTTCTTTTTACTCTATCCGCTACCGCTTCTTTCAGTGATTCCCATTCGGTTGTGTATCCGAATATTCCGTGCTCCACTCTCTTTTTGATTGCATCCGTTATCGGTTTTGCCACTTGAAAATCCATATCGGCAACCCACAGCGGAAGGATATCGTCTCTGCCGAAAATGGATTTTGTTCCGTCCCATTTCAGGGATGCTGTGCCTTTTCTATTTATAACTCTGTCAAAATCGTATTTCATTGATATTCCTTAATTTCTTCTTCTCCTTTCAGTGCAAGCCGAACGCCTCTTGCAATTGCTTCCATTTCGTGTTCCCCGGGGTATACGAATACCGGTGCAATAAATGATACGTAATCTTTGATCTGTTCGACAAGCTCTTTGGAATTTGCAAGCCCTCCGGTGAGAACAATACCGTCCACATTCCCTTTCAACACGACGGCATGCTTTCCAATTTCTTTTGCTATTTGGTAAACCATTGCATCGAATATGAGTTTTGCGTATTTGTCACCTTTTTCAATTCTTTTTAGCACTTCCACAAGGGAGTTTGTCCCGAGATGGGAAACGAGCCCGCCTTTGCCTGCAAGCATTTTTTTGATTTGATCCTTTGTGTATTTTCCGGAAAAGCAGAGGTTTACAACGGCAATGTTGGGAAGGTCTCCGGCGCGCTCCGGCGAGAACGGCCCGTCTCCGTTCAGTGCGTTGTTTTCGTCAATCATCTTTCCTTTTTTATGGGAGGCAACGGATATGCCGCCGCCGAGATGTGCAACGATAAAATTACCTTTTTCGTATGTAATTCCTATCTCTTTTGCCGCTTCTCTTGCCGCAGCTTTCTGGTTTAACGGATGATCCCTCGCCTCTCTTTCTATTCCTTTCAGGCCTGTAATTTTTGCTACGGGTTGCATTTCGTCAACAATTACGGGATCCACGATGAAAGACGGTATATGTGCCTTTTCGGAAAGTGCATATGCAAGTGGCGCTCCGAGGTTCGAAGCGTGTGCACCGTATTTGAGGCTTATCAGGTCATTCACCATTTTCTCGTTTATTCTGTAAACTCCAGATTCGAGCGGATGCGTATTTCCCCCGCGTGCGCCTATCGCATCGAAATCCTCGATTTTGTATCCGTTTTTTTTGAGGAAATCAAGGATAATGTTCTTTCTGAATTCGAATTGATCGGATATTTTTTTGAAGGGCGAAAGTTCCTCTTTCGAATGGGGGATTTTTGTTTTGAGAATTTCCTTTTCATCTTCAAAAATACTGAGTTTTGTGGATGTCGAACCCGGATTGATTACAAGTATTCTCATATTAATCACCGGAAATCGCTACTGCGGCAAGCAGTGAATAGAATTTTGTTTCTACAGAATCCGCACGCGACGGAAGAACGCACGGTGCCGTTGTGCCTAACAATACTCCCGCTGTTTTTGCGTGCGCTAATTTTGTCATTGTTTTGTAAACTGCGTTTCCTGATTCGATGTTCGGGAATATCAGGATGTCAGCATCGCCTGCAACATCGGATTTTACTTTCTTTATTTCGGCCGCCTCTTTTGAAATCGCAAGGTCCATTGCAAGCGGGCCGTCGATAATGCAACCTTTTATCTGTCCTCTTTTGTTCATTTTCGCTATAATTGCCGCATCTATTGTGGATTCCATTTTCGGATTTACCGTTTCAACGGCTGAAAGTATCGCAACTTTCGGCTCTGTGATGCCTAATTTGTGTGCAATCTCGGTGCAGTAATTTATCTGTTTGATCTTCATGTCGAGCGTCGGTTTGATAATAACTCCGGGGTCGGACATAATGAGCAGTTTATGATATGTGGGGATTTCTACGAATGCCGCGTTTGAAAGGAGCTTTCCTTCGGGAAGAAGTCCCCACTCCTTGTTTAGGATTCCCCTTAAGTAGTTAGCCGAGCTGCAGCTTCCCTTCATAAGGACGTTTGCGCGTCCTTCCCTAACGTCTTTCACCGCTTTTTCTATTGCTTCTTTTTCTGTTTTTACGTCAATAATTTCCATAAGGGATATGTCTATTTTTTCTTTTAAGGCCGTTTGTTCCGCATTTGCCTTTCTTGCAAAATTGGTAACGCTGAACAGTCCTTTTTTAATACCCATTTCCGCAGCTTTGAGCGTATGTGCGTCTTCTCCCAGTGCGATTGCAATCTTTTTTCTTGTTTTGCTCTTTATGAGCTTTTCCATGTCTTCCAATTTTTTAATCATTTTCATAACCTCCTATTCCGATCTTGCTATTACGGAAAGAAACCAGAATTCCGAAAACAGGACTCTTGCCGCAACTACGCGCGGTGCAAAAAGCCATATGAGAAATATGAGATATGCGAATATCACGGTTATTGTGTAGGCCAAAGGGAAAGATACTGTGGTTATTGCTTTTCTCACCCATCCGAATATGGTGGGAAGAAAATCAATAATCAGTCCGAGCAGCGCAATGATTGGTTTGTTAAATAAAATTGACGGAATGATAATAAGACTTGAAACCGCTATGCAGAGCAGAGTAAGCTTTTTTTCGATTTTCATATTTACCTCCGCTAAATACTGTAAACACCGATATTTCTGAATTTCTCAAACCGTTTTTTCTTTAAATCGGAAACAGGTTCTTTTTTCAGGAAATCGAGCTCTTTTTCAAGAGTTTTCTCCATATTTTTTATTGCTTCCTCTTTAAATCTGTGAGCGCCTCCTATGGGTTCCTCTATTATGCCGTCGACAATATTCAGAGCGGTAAGCCTTTCTGCCGTAATGCCGAGTTCGTCCGCTATAAACTCCTTGTTGTTTGTATTTTTGAACAGCACCGCCGAGGCTGCTTCAGGCGATATTACTGCAAAATACGCATATTCCATCATTAAAAGCCTGTCCGAAATACCTATTCCCAATGCACCGAGACTCCCTCCTTCACCGGTTATTACGGATAAAATCGGGACGTTTGCATTTATGAATGCGCTCATTGATTGGTATATTGCCGCAACTTGCCCTTTCAGTTCGCTTTTATGCGATATCAGGGCTCCGGGTGT
>JALSNB010000305.1 GCA_026987225.1 Caldisericaceae bacterium | reverse complement strand
TGGCAAGTTCATACAAGTGATGCAAAATCACGTGCTTGATTTTGGGGCTTAACGGACTTTCGTTTTCCAACTGCAAAACAAAGCATTCAGGCAAATTCCTTGCCGCTATTCCCGGCGGATCTAATGATTGGACCTTCTTAAGGACGTTTTCTACGTATTTTGTAGGAACTTTGAATTTCTCCGCAACTTTTTTAATCGGCACAAGGAAATATCCCTCTTTGTTCAAACTGTTTATTATATATTCTCCGATTTCTCTTTCTTTTTCATCCGTTTCCATCATTCTGAACTGGTGTATGAGGTTTTCGTACATATCTTCGTCGCTTGAGATATACTCTCTCCAATTTTCCATTTCTGCGGGCGCCGTTCTGTCTTCTTCCGTGAACGGATTTGTTTCAAGCATGTTAGTTATGAACTCGTTGAGGTTTTGTAAATTCATTTCCATCATTTTCGCGCGAAATGCAAGATAAGGAATTAGTTTTTGCTTGAGTTTATTCTTCTGCGATTGTTTACTTTTCATCATATATCTTCAGTATCTTTTTTAACCTGTAATAAATTGTCTGTTTCGAAAGCCGTCCGTTTATTTTTTCGGAAAGCTCCCTTAGGGACGAGTACGGGTACTGAAGCCTTAACAGGGCGATTTCTTTCAGCTCATCCGACAAATTGTCCATCAATCCTTCCTCTTCTATTCTTTTCAAAATACTGATCTGTTTAGTTGAGGCGTTGGATTGCCGCTTTAAGTTGGCAAATTCAAAGTTTGCTTTTCTGTTTGCTTCGTTTGTAACTTTTTTGTTAATTGCGTCTTCTTCCATATAAAGGTATATGTCTATTGCCCCGATATGATACAGAAATGATTTTACGTTTTCTCTGCCCGTAATGTAGATAATATTGTTTTTTACGGAATGCTTGATTTTAAAGTCGCTTATTATTTTTTTTACGATTTCCATATCTTCTTTTTTTTCGAACCGTAACTCTACGTGATACGAAGGCGGTGTTGAAAGTATTCCGCACCCGAGAAACACGCCGCGCAGAAACGCTTTCTTTTCGTTTACACTGAATTTTTTTATGTTTTCTTTGATCGTCCGGAGCGTTGGTATGGAATTTATTTTCTTGAATTTCAATATAATTCTGTTATTTTCCTTCTGTAGAATGTCTTCTTCTCTGTATATTTTTAATTTGTTTGCCAATTTTACGATTTTTCTTATTATTGAAAATTCA
Organism: Caldisericaceae bacterium; assembly: GCA_026987225.1. Lineage (GTDB taxonomy): Bacteria > Caldisericota > Caldisericia > Caldisericales > Caldisericaceae > S016-85. The sequence continues at coordinate 6,335 of JALSNB010000305.1, read as the reverse complement.
CCCGAACCGAAAATGAGATTGGTGCCTTCCGACGAATAACCTATCTTGCCGTTTGACAGTATAAATCCGAGATACTCTGCTTCCGGTTCGTCAAAAATATTTGACAGTTCGTTTTTGCATGAGACATTTAAACTATCTCTTTTGCTATTTCGATAATTGCTTTTGCTAATTTTTCCGGATCGTGCCGTATCGTACCACCCCTTTCGGTTGCAAAATTCCTTACGATACATTTTACCCCAAGGGCTTCGATTTTGGAAATGTCCGGCTCTACCGGAATCGAACCGCTTTCCTTGTATTTTTCCAAAAGGTATTTTCCAGGTGTGCTGTTATTTACAAGGGCATATTTAATTACTTCGCTGCCGAGAAAATCCGTTACCACTTTTAAATGGTCGTAAGCGCTGAATTGATCTGTCTCTCCCGGTTCTGTCATAATATTTGGTATATATATTTTTGTCGCTTTGCTTCTTCTTACCGTGTCGTTAATTGTAGGAAGCAGAAGGGGAGGTAAAACGCTCGTATAAAGGCTTCCCGGCCCTATTACGATTACATCCGCACTTTCGATTCTTTTGAGTGCTTCGATGTAAGGTTTCGCGGTGTCCGGTTTTATATATATCTTTTTGATTTTACCGTGATATTCGGTGATTTCCGCTTCGCCTTCTATGATTTTTCCGTCTTCGAATTCCGCACATAGGGTAATATCTTCGTTCGTAAAAGGCATAACCTCTCCGTTTATTGCAAGCATTTTCCCGAGTTTTAATACTGCATCTCCGAAGTCACCGTTCATTCTTGTAAGTGCGGCTATAAGTAAATTACCCATGCTGTGCCCGTTTAAACACGAAGATTTCTCCCTGAATCTGAAATTCAGCAGCTGTGCCGCTTCGGAATGTTCGTCTGCAAGGGCAGCGAGGCAATTTCTCAAATCCCCGGGCGGTAGTATGCCAAGCTCACGTCTCAATCTTCCGGAGCTTCCTCCGGAATCCGCCACAGTGATGATTGCGGATATTTTTACGAAATGCTTTTTGAGCCCTCTCAATACCGTTGATGTTCCCGTTCCTCCACCGATTACGACTATTTTTTTCTTTAAGTCTTCTTTTCGTTTTTCAAAAACCAAATTCATAATTTCTTTTCTCGATTTTTCCGGAACAAGTGCCGACGAAATCGATATTATTAACTCTTTTATTCCCAATACGATAAGCACAATGGCTATGAATAATCCGAAAATGCTAATTACGGGTATTACTGTTTTTCCAAACGGTATTTTGTTGGACAGAGTGACGAGGAACAGAATTTTTGCCGTTCTCACTCGTGAATAACTGTACACGCTGAAATATAGAACTCCGCTAAAATACAGAATCATTATAATGCCTATAGAGAAGGCAAGTATATACCTTTTAATTTTTGTTCCGGGAAGGGCCCATCTTAATAAAGGGTGTTCGCTTATTTTCATTTGGTCAGATCCCTGTGGTAAATTTGCACTTCGTAACCTTTTTCTTTGAGGTAATTTGCAACGATTTCTCCGAGTGCAACGGATCTGTGTTTGCCCCCGGTGCAGCCAAAAGCGATGTTAAGGTATGATTTTCCTTCCTTTATATAGTTCGGAATAAGAAAATCTATCAGTGATTCGAATTTTTCGAGAAATTCCTTCGTTTCGTTAAATTGAAGTACGTATTCTTTAATTTCTTTTGTCGTTCCGTTTTTATCACTGAGTTCTTTAATATAGAACGGATTCGGAATAAAACGAACATCTATCACGATATCCGATTGTAAAGGTACACCGTATTTAAAGCCGAACGTAGTAATGATTATTTTCATTACATCCGGATTACCCGGAGAAACGATGGAAATAATTTTATCCTTTAGGTCTTTCAAAGAAAAATTTGTCGTATCTATTATGAAATCCGCCTTTTCTCTTATCTCTGAAAGGAGTTTCCTCTCGTTTTCGATATTTTCCTCGAGACTCCTTCCCGTATCTATCGGATGTTTTCTTCTTGTTTCCGAAAACCTTCTAAGTAGCGTGTCAACGGATGCTTCAAGGAATATCACCTTTACGTTAAATTGCTCGTCCGCACTGATTTTTTCCACTATTTGAGGAAGGTTTTGCAGAGAGGCTCCGCTTCGTGCATCTATTACTATGCCCAATTTGTTAATTTTTCCTTCGGTTTTTGTAACAATGTCAAGAAAATTTTCTATCAGTTCAAGCGGAAGATTATCCACGCAAAAATAGCCTAAATCTTCCAATATACCTATTGCTTTTGTTTTTCCGGCACCGCTGAGTCCGGTGATAATTATCAAATTAATTTTTTCGTTCATGTTTTTATTATAATGTTTATTGATTTTTTTTACAATTGTATTAGAATTAACAAAAAAGGTGAAGGTGGTGGAAGAATGGCTTTAAGAGGGGAAATTAGTGATGTTCCGATTGACCAAATTTTTGCTTTGATTGCCGGCACGAAAGGAACCGGTTTGCTTCATTTGGACAGCGATTCCTTTAATGTGGTTATTCATTTTATGGAAGGAAACCTTATCAATGCAGAGGGAGATAAGTCTCCTTTGTCTTCTCTCGAACTTGCATTGGGGTTTTACGAAGGGAGTTTTGAGTTTGATAAGGGCGAGGATGTAAAACCGTGCGATAGTCAGGAAGAGCTCAGGAAAGCCTATGAAAACAGAGAAGCAATAAGGGCGGAATGGAAAAAAATCAGATCCGTATTTCCTTCTAATAACCTTGTAATAAAGCTATCCGATGCGAATAAGGAAGAAATTGAAATCACGGGAAAAGAGTGGAAAATCATCTCTCTTTTGAAGGTCCCTACTTCTATTAATTCGTTGATTTCATTATCTCCGTTCGGAGTATTTGAAACTCTAAAAGTTTTACTTTCATTGTTTGATAAAGGCTTGATAGAGATAAGCGGAGAAACAAAAGAGGAATCCTCCGAAGCGGACGAAAGTTTTGCAAATATCGTTCCCGTAAGGAACCTCGGTTATTGGGCAATGAAAACGCCTATCGAGGGAATTAAAGCAATAGAATTTTACAGGCGGGCCGATGATAAGAAGACAATAAAAGAGATAGCGAAAGAAATGGGGATTTCGTTGAAAGAGGCAAAGGAAATCTTTGACTACCTTTTAAAAATCGATAAGTTCGACAAACCTAAGAGGTGATTGAATTATGCCCCTCCAAGGCGAGTTAGTTGATTTTCCTATAGAAGAAATCATATCTTTGCTTAACGCTGGCAAAAAGAGCGGAGCACTTGAAATAGAATATGAAGACGACGAGGGAGTGTCCCATAAAATTTCGATTTTTTTCAAAAACGGTGAAGTTGTTTATGCTACCGACGGTGCGAAAATCGGGATTGATGTTTTGGAAACCGTTGCAAAATTGTTCAACGGCAAGTTTATATTTGTTCCTGGCGAAGTTTCCGTTCAGGACGAGGAGTTCAAAAAATATTCTTTCCAGGAATTCAAGGACAAACTTAAATCTATTATTGATAAGTGGAAGCCTCTGAAAGAAGCATTCCCGTCGCTTAACGATATGGTTTACTTGAGCGGAGAAAGCCCGGAAAAATTAAATCTGCACAAAAACGAATGGGCCATTATATCTGCAATCGGAAGCGGGATTTCCATAAGGTCTTTGTTGGACAAATTGAATATCAGTGAACTTACTTTGCTGGAAACTCTACTCAATCTGAAAAACGAAGGAGTAATCACTGTAAAACGTGTTGAAAGGGTTCCTTTAGAGATTTTGCATTTTGTTCCCAAAAAAGTGAGAGGCGGAGTTTTTTCACGGCAAGGGCAAATAGAAGATGAAGTAGCCCGTAAACTATACGAGCTTATTGACGGAGAAAAGACTCTCGGAGAACTTTCTGAGCTTGCGGGCATATCCCCTTTTGATGCAAAAGAAAAGATAGAGTATCTCGCTTCTTTGAATAGGGTAGTCAAACCGCCGTTTTGAATAAAATATCTATCTGATTTACTGTTCGTAAACATAGCATAAGGAATAAACTCTAACAGTCTATGCAGTTGCAAATCTTTGCTTTTCGATTGTTGCTTACCTTGTAAAATCCCAATCTAAATTTGATTGTCTTATAGACGAAGTTGCGAAACGAAGTAAAAAAACAACTTTACAAAATGACAAAAGCCATATGAAAGAGTCGGTGAAGTGCCGAAAATAAGAAGGTTTTATATTATTCATCGAAGGAGGAATGTGATTTTACTTAATTGACTGATGAGTGGGAATGTATTATATAAATCGGTACAGCCAATTTTTGATTTTTATATGAGCCGATATTGCCCAAAATGCAAATTGCCTTATTTGAAAATGCCGATAAATAGAAGGCTTTTATATTTATAACTTTTGAGGTAATGTTAAATCTATGCTTAAAGTCAAACAAACCATTATAAATACAGGTTTTTAATCATAGCCATTTTTCGCACGTAGAGCGTTTTCCGGGGGTAAATATACCTGAAAAATCATTTTCGGCCGCTCAGGGCGATTTAAACGTTAAATTTAGAAAAAGCATGATAAATACAGGCTTTATTGACAGTTTTTGCCGCTTTTTGGTGTATGATTATAAGTTTGAAGTTTAAAATGCGATTTTACGATTTGGGGTTATGTTGAAATTAATTTCTTTCTGGTTTACAGATAGCGATCTATTACATACAACCTGTTCTGTATTTATAGTTAGAATAATGAAGTGTGGAAAATACATTTTAAGGCAAAAATTCCATAAACACTGTGTTTGCCACAAATAATCCTTTTTTTGTAAGGGCAAGGCGATTTTTATTTTCTTTTATCAGTTTAATGGTTTTTAGTTTGTCGATCGTTTTTTTGAAGTCGGTTTCCATAAAATTTCCGAAGCGTGTATAGTAAAGTTTTTTATCCGCTCCGTCTGTCATTCTTAAATTCATTATAATGTGCTCGGCTTTTGCCTCTTTTCCAATAAGGTGTTCCCGGAAATCGATCGGTAGATTGCCTTTTTTAATTTCGCTGCAGTATTTTGCGATGTTTGACAAGTTTTTATACCTCACTCTTGCAATATACGAAGCCGCCGAAACGCCGAAACCTATATACGGAAGATTTTTCCAATACTGAATATTGTGCTTTGAACGGAAGCCAGGCTTTGCAAAATTAGAAATTTCATACTGCTCGTATCCGTTTTTTTTCAGTATTTCCATTCCTCTTTTATATTCTAAAAATTCCGTATTATTGTCCGGTAAGTTTAATTTGTCCCGCATTTTGAAAAAAGGTGTGTTTTCTTCGATCATAAGGGAATAGTAGGAAATATGCTCCGGATTTAATTTAACGGCTTCTTTCAGGGAAAAAATTGTTTCCGAAATCGTTTCGTTAGGCAGGGCGAACATCAGATCGATATTTATGTTTTTAAATCCGGCTTTTCTCAGTATGTAAAAGGATTTGTATATTTTGCTTGAGTCATGCACCCTTCCGAGTATTTTGAGCGTCTTATCATTAAAGGACTGTGCGCCCATGCTTATTCTGTTAACTCCCAGAGCTTCGTATTCTTTAAACTTCTCAAATGTAATTGTTTCCGGGTTCGCTTCTATTGTAAACTCCGTTACGCTGTTTAAATCAAAGCATTGATTGAGTGTGGATGTAATGCTTTTCAACTCTTCCGGTGTGAGGAGCGAAGGGGTGCCACCGCCAATGTAAACGGTCGATACCGTTAATCTGTTATTACCTATGTTTTTGCAAAAAATATTTATTTCTTCGAGTAGACAATTTACGTATGCCTCTAATTTGTGAGGAGCGTACTTGAACGAAACAAAGTCACAGTAATTGCATTTTTTTATACAGTATGGAATGTGTATGTACAGGGCAAGGCTATTTTTTATTGCCACTTTTTACCGATAGGACAGAGAAAAATGCTTCCTGAGGAATGGTGACATTTCCTATTTGTTTCATTTTTTTCTTTCCTGCTTTTTGTTTTTCGAGCAGTTTTCTCTTTCGCGTTACATCTCCGCCGTAACATTTTGCAAGGACATCCTTTCTAAAGGGAACAATACGCTCTTTTGCTATAATTTTGCTTCCTATTGCGGCTTGCAGTTTGATTTCGAACATTTGCCTCGGTATTACTTTTCTTAAACGTGCGAGCAAATCTCTTGCTATGTAGACCGCCTTTTCTCTATGCGCCATAAATGATAACGCATCGACCGGTTTTTTGTTTATCAGTATGTCCACTTTTACGATATCCGATTTTCTAAATCCTTTAAATTCGTAATCAAGGGTTCCGTAACCTCTTGTAACGGATTTCAATTTGTCAAAAAAATCGGTTACTATTTCTTGAAGAGGGATTTCATAGCGCAAAATCGTTCTTTTCGATTCC
>JALSNB010000304.1 GCA_026987225.1 Caldisericaceae bacterium | reverse complement strand
TGCATAACAGAATTGAAAGCATATATTCTTTTGCGGAAAAAGTCAGGGCGTTTGTTCCCAATGCAAAAGTGGCCGTTGCTCACGGAAAAATGGACAAAACGGATCTGGAAGAAGTGATGCTTTCTTTCTATGAAGGAAAAATCGACGTTTTGGTTTCCACGACTATTATAGAAAACGGAATTGATATCCCAACCGTGAATACGCTTATCGTGGATGCAGCCGAAAACTTCGGCCTCTCGCAGATGTATCAGTTGAGAGGGCGCATAGGCAGATCGCATTTAAGAGCGTTTGCGTATTTTCTTTTTACTCCGAATAAAGGGCTACGGGCGATATCCGAGGAGCGGCTTAGGACAATAGAAGAATTTACCGGGGTGGGGGCTGGAATCAAAATTGCAATGAAAGACTTGGAACTTAGAGGTGCGGGCAATATACTGGGCAAAGAACAACACGGCCATATTGTTTCGGTGGGTTATAATCTGTACGTGAGCTTGCTCGAGGAAGCGGTCGCAGAGCTTAGGGGAGAAAAGAAGCCCGAAATTAAAGACGTATTGATAAGGGTCAATGAAAACTATTTTATTCCGCAAAGTTTTGTGCCGCTAAATTCCGAGCGCATGGATTACTACAGGAGAATTACAAATGCGATTGATACCGCCGAAATCGACAGAATTCGTGACGAGCTTTTCGACAGATTCGGAAAAATCCCTAAAGAAGTTGAAAATCTCCTTTCGGTGGGAAAGTGCTATGCGGTTATGAGAGAGATTGGCGTAAAGGAAATTTTTCAGGAAAACAAACGGATTTTCTTTACGATTGATAAGCAAAACCGTATTTCTCCCGAGGGACTCCAGAAACTTTTAATGAACAATGAAACCGTACGCATAGGAAAGGATTACCTTTCGTTTGAAACGAACGGAAGAAACGTTATCGAACAAATTTATATCGTTTTAAATACTATCGGAGGGAAAGTTTATGTATAATTGGATCATTGAAAACGAAATTGCAGTCGGTGGTTTCCCGTCCGCAAAGGATTTTGAAAACATGAAAAAGGATGGCATTCGTGCCGTAATATCCCTTACTGACCGGGATTTTCCGCCTGATTTAATACCTTCCGATATGGAGCACCGCACGTTTTCGGTCGAAGAGTTTGCCGCTCCCGACCCTTTCGAATTAAGAGAATTTCTTCTTTATGCCGCTTTTTTAAAAAAAGTGCGTTTTCCGTTTTTGATTCACTGCGATAACGGAGTATCGAGAAGTCCCCTGTATGCTACGCTTTATCTTATTTATACGGGAAAAACGTTGCTTGACGCCGAACGTATCGTAAGAAGCAAAATCGATGTAAATTGGAGCAGTGAGCAAAGGGAATTTCTTTCGGATTTCGAAAAGCATATTCTGCTTTACTACATGAGCGAAGAGTTGGATAGTTTTTACAATTTTAACGAGCTGATAAAACTCCTGAGAAGGCAATGTCCGTGGGACAGGGAACAGACTCATAAGTCTCTTGTTCCAGAACTTATAGAAGAATCGCTCGAACTTGCCGAAGCAATAAAAAGGGATGATTTTTCCGGTATAAAGGAGGAATTGGGCGATGTGCTGTTGCAAATTGTTTTGCATTCCGTAATCTCCGAAGAAGAAGGCAAATTTTCAATCTCCGATGTAATGAACGGAATATTCGAGAAAATGT
>JALSNB010000303.1 GCA_026987225.1 Caldisericaceae bacterium | reverse complement strand
CCGTTCATCGTGTAGTTATTTGCAAGGCACCCGCCCGAGCAGTAGAACCGTGCCCAGCAGTTGGCACATTCCTTTTTGTTGAACAGGAAGTTTGCCTTTCCGAACCGCTCGGTGAGTTCTTTTTTCTCTATGCCTTTCCAAACGTCTCCGAGTTTCATTTCTTCGATTCCGTCGAACTGGTGGCACGGATAGATGCTTCCGTCGGGCGAAACGGCAACATATTCCACACCCGCTCCGCACCCGTGAATTCTTTTCTGTATGCAGGGGCCAGCTTCAAGATCGATGTTAAAGTGGAAAAAGTGCCATTCGCCTTCTTCCTGTGAGTTTACGTATTCTTCGGCGAGTTTTTCGTATTCTTTTTTCAGTGCGGGCAAATTTTCCTTTTCTATGTTTATGCTTTTGTCCTTTGTCACGACGGGCTCCAGAGAGATATATTTAAATCCGAAATTGTGCAGATCCATTACGGTTTTCGATATGTTCATCGTTTTGCTCGTGTACGTGCCCCTTACGTAATATCCGCCGCTCTCTTTCCTGTGCTCTGCGACGTATTTCAGTTTGGGCAAAATTAAGTCGAACGTTCCTCTTCCGTCGGGCATCACCCTGAACGTGTCGTTTGTTTTTTTGTCTCCGTCCAGACTCAGCACGATGCTCACGTCGTTTTCGTATAGGTAGTTTTCTATCTCTTTCGTAAGCAGGGAGCCGTTTGTCGTAATCGTGAAGCGCCATTTTTTGTCCGGGTACGTGCTGCGTGCGTATCGAATCGTTTTCTTTACCGTATCGAATGCAAGCAGGGGTTCGCCCCCGAAAAAGTCAACTTCGAGGTGCTCCCTTCCAACCGATTGCTCGTGTAGGTAATCGATTGCCCGTTTTGCGACGTCGAAACTCATCAGGGCATTTTTCTCGCCGTAATTTCCCTGTTTTGCAAAGCAGTATTTGCATGCGAAGTTGCATGCGTGTGCAACGTTGAGGCACATTGATTTCAGCGTTAGGGTAGATTCGAAATAGTTGGGCGGTTTTGAGAAAAGTATCTGTTCTTTGTAAAGGCGCAAGACTTCTTCCTTTACTTCCGCTCCGTTTTTAAAACGCTCGTTTGTTTTCTTCTCCGCCTCTTCCCACGAATCCGTATCTATAAGGGTTTTTACAAAATAAAAAGTCGGCTCGTCCGTGTCGAACAGTGAGCCGGTGTTTACGTCAAGAATGAGGAATTTTTCGTTAAATTTGAACGGGTGGACAGAGCTTTCCGAAAAAACTTTGCCCATCTACTACCAGATCCATCTCTTTATGGGCTTTTTCACTTCGCACACCTGGTTGCCCACGGTAACGCTCGTTTTGCATGCCGATTTGCACGGGGTCTGGCACTCCCTGCAGTCGTGTTTTTTGTCAATATTCCAGAACGGCCTTTTTGCAACAACTTTTATATGCTTCATCCTCAACCTCCGTAAAATTTTTCTACTATTATAGTTTAAATTACTGCTAATGCAAGTGGCGAACGGTTTTGTTTCGATTCGTGCAGTAAAACAGGGCGTTTGTTTGCTTTGAACGTTTGAAAGTTTTGTGTTTTAGCCTTGTTTGGATTTCGGGACGGTTGGTAGTAAAATCTCCCAAAGGAGGGTGCGCTCATGATTCAAAAAGTTATAAAACGAGACGGAAGAGTTGTTGATTTTGACAGGGAAAAGATTGTAAA
>JALSNB010000302.1 GCA_026987225.1 Caldisericaceae bacterium | reverse complement strand
CCGGAATTCAAAAGAAAGAGTGCCATGCTAAGAATTACAACAAAAACAATTACTCTAATTGCAAATTTTCCATTCATTTTATCCTCTTATTGATTTTAGTTTGTTTTTGAATATTTGCAAATGAAGGTGGGGGATTCTCTATCCGAACCATTCGTTTGCATTAAAGCAATATTTAAATACAATCTGTTAACTTTTGTTCACGGCAGTTTGCAGGGACTTGCTTTGCAAACCGCTTTGCTTTTTCGGGAAGGAAGAGGCGGGGTTTTGCCCCCGCCTCTTTAACTTTGTTTGATACGGCATATAAGGTTATCCGTTAACGTATTAAAACCATTTTCCAAGGCTGTACCAGAAACCTTTGTTGCCATAAACAGTCTCAAAATTAACATACTGATCCTCCGTAAATCTTAAAAACATCAATCCATAGCGCACAATCGGGGTAGTTTCCCAATCCTTTACAACATACGTACCTGGCGAATGAACCTCGGCATTAAAAACACCCTTACTCTCATTTATATTTCCCGAAGGCGGATATCCGTATGATATGGAGAGGCCCCAAACATGAATTTGAGAAGATAAATGCAATCCGGTATAGTCGGAAGGTATCTCGTTTGTCATATACAGCGCCGAAGAAAAACCTCTGATCTCTGTCTTCTCCCATTCCGGAACGGGTAAAACGGGAATAAAATAATGATACAGAACTGCAGTCGTATCGATATAATTCAGAATTTCACCGGGATTCTCCATGCCACCCGGACCGAAACGGCCCACCGGTGTCGATTTTGTTCCTTCGATTGTATAGGTTTTCTTCCATTTGAACGGATAAGAGAACGTGCGAACATTCGTTGTATTAAACTTGCTGTCGTAAAGGAGGCTTGCCTTTTTAAGCACTTTGTTTATTTTGTCAAACATCTCTTTCTGTTGCTCTGGAGTGTAGTTTTTAGGAAAATATCCGTAAACAATGATATTTCCGTTTTCAATTTTAAACTGCATTTTATCCGCTATATCGGAAGGAAGGTTTTTTGAGGCAAAAGACTTTTCAAAGCTCAATTTTTGTTTTAAAGAGGAAGAAGGTAAGTTCAAGACGGATGCGGAATGTTGATTAACGGAAAACAACGATAATGTAAAGATAAGAATGAAAGACAACGCAACGGTTGTGAGAATTTTAAGTAATTTGTTCTTGTTTATTCTTTTCATTTTTACCTCTTTTAAATTTTATCCCGAATTTTCTAAATTTGCAAACGAATGCAGAGGTGGAAGAGAATATTTTGCACCGCCTCCTTCGGCAAAAAGATTTATTTTTTACTTTTCTTACCGTATTGTAATTATTTTTTTTAGTCAAGGGGTTTGAGGGGAATTTTTCGGAGGGAAACCGACCGAACTTTAAAATATACGATTAGGGTAAATAAATAGGATTGAACCGAATTTTTAAATACAATAAATCGAAATAAAACCGCATCAGTTATTTCGCATCGTTCAAACCGAATTCCTGACGTACAAGCATTAAAAATTTCACGAAAATGACAAAGCGTTTGAAGAACTAATGCAATTTCGTATAATTAAAAAGGAGGAAAAAGATGCCTAAAGCAATATACGAAAACATGTGCCCGAATTGCGGAGGTGATATCTGTTCGGATCGCCTTGAAATCGGTATTTTCTGCAAGAAATGTATGAACCATAACGAAGACAAGTGCCATATAAAAAATTTAAAGTATTTCAAAGCGTTTTGCGATGCCGAAAACATGTTTTTACAATTTTCCGAGTTCTTCGAAAGCAAACTCGGGACAAAACCGAATTCCGTACAAACAATGTGGGCAAAAAGATTTTTCCTTGACAATTCGTTTGCCCTGCTTGCACCGACGGGAATAGGAAAAACGACATTCGGACTGTTGCTTGCCGGATTTTTAAAAAACGCCTATATTATTTTCCCAACAAAACTCCTTGTAAAACAAGCCTCCGAGAGATTTACAAATTGGGGAATAAACCATCTCTGTTATACGGGCAAAAAAGAAGAAAAAGAAAAAATAGCGCTTGGCCGATACGAGATATTAATCACAACAACTCAATTCCTATATAAAAACAGAGATATCATAAAAAGAGACTTCTCGCTTGTTTTTGTAGATGACGTGGATTCCATATTGAAATCGGGACGAAAAATAGAAACCGTGCTTTCCCTTTTGGGATTTACGGAAGAGGATATGACAAAAGCGGTTCAAGCGGCAAGAGAAAGAAAATTCGATGAATTAAAAACGATAGTATCAAAAAGAAAAGGGAACCTTATAGTGTCATCCGCAACAGCAAATCCACGTTCAAAGAAGATAAAATTATTTACGTACCTGTTAAATTTCGAAGTCTCTCGCCCGTCACTCAATCTGAGAAATATCAAGGATCTGTACGAAATTCCGAAAAACATTCGTGAAAAAACGATATATCTTGCAAAAATCTTAGGAAAGGGCGGACTCATATTTTTACCGGGGAACGAAACAAAAGCTACACTTCGCAAATTTGTAGAATTTCTAAACAAAAACGGCGTAAAAAGCGCAAGTTACGATGAATTTGAAGAACATATCGAAGAGTTTAAGAGAGGAGAAATACTCTTCGTCGGATTTGCAAGTTACAGAAATCCGCTTGCACGCGGATTGGATATGCCGGAACATGTTAGGTATACGATTTTTGCAGGCGTGCCTAAAATGGAATACGAAATAAACGAAGATAATTACAAAAATCTTTACTTCGTCCTGATTGCATTGATGCCTCTCGTTTATAAAAAATATTCCGAAGACAGAAAGGAAATCCTTAAATTCAAAAAATATGTTGAAACACTTAAAAAATATGCATTCGCAAAAAATCATTCCGAAAAGACAAAAGAGAAACTTTTACAGATCAAAAAGGAAATACATGATTTCATAAAAGAGAACCATGAAGAAATAACACAATCCCCAGATATATTTTTCACGGGAAACAAAATCATAATCGCAGATATTACCGGTTATATTCAATCAAGCGGTAGGTGTAGCAGATTTTATAAGGGAAACCTTACAAAAGGAATAAGCATACTACTTGTCGACAACGAAAAAGCATTTCGCTCGCTTACAAAAAAGGCACGTTTATTCGGAGACATCGAGTTTGAGAAATTAAACGAAACAATACTCCCAGAACTTTTAAAAGAAGCGGATAAGAGCAGAACCGAAGCAAAACCGCTGAATCTAAAAACAACATTTGTTATAGTGGAATCACCCGTAAAGGCAAAAACAATTTCTTTGTTTTTCGGACAACCTTCGATGAGAATCGTAAACGGCGTACCTCTTTACGAAGTGATAACAGACAAAGGAGTTCTTATTCTTGCGGCAAGTGTCGGGCATGACTTCGATCTTTCGGAGCGAGGGCGTTACGGAGTTCTTGAAAAACATATACCGGTTTTTCGCATTATATCCGGAAAAGAATATTTGATAAAAGGATTTAACGAAGAGAGTACCGAAGTCAACGAAGTTGTAATTGCAACGGATCCGGATCGTGAAGGTGAAAAAATTGCATTCGACCTAAAACTGAATAACAAACCGTTCAATGAGAACATAAAAAGAGCCGAATTTCACGAAATCACAAAGTATGCATTTCAAAACGCACTTGAAAATCTAAGAGATATCAATGAAAATCTTGTAGCATCACAGTTCGTAAGAAGAATTGCGGACAGATGGGTAGGTTTTGAAGTTTCCGCTTTTATCAGGGAAAAAATAGGGATTCGAACGCTCTCGGCGGGAAGAGTTCAAACACCCGTACTGAAATGGATAGCTGACAGGACAAAACTACTCGGTAAAAAAATATATGCCGTAAAAGTATTGTTTGACGGAACGGAAGAAGAGTTTACTTTCAAAAATAAAAGAGATGCCGAAAAATTTTCAAACAAAAACACGGTATGTGTAAAAAAAACAAACCGTAAGACAAAAACAATATCGGTTAAGCCTTTTAACACATCTTCGCTTTTAAAGGAAGCCTCCGTTCGTTTGCGCCTTTCTCCGCAGAATACGATGAAAATTGCACAGGATCTATTTGAGACAGGTTTCATAACGTATCACAGAACCGATAGCATACACGTGTCCGATATAGGAAGAAATATCGCAAAAGAATACATAGAAGAAAAGTTCGGAATCGAGCTTTTTGTGCCTCGGGCATTCTCCGAAAGCGAAGGTGCACACGAGTGCATAAGGCCTACGAAACCTTTCGATGCGAAAGAGATCGAAACGTTTATTACGGAACGTACCATTAATCTCACGGTTCTCCACATTGCTCTGTATGATCTGATATTCCGCAGGTTTGTTGCATCCCAAATGAAACCCGCCAAAGTGATAGAAACTGATTTTTACATTGACGGAAAGAAAGTAAGTATGCTTACCGGAATAATAGAAAAAGGATTAAATCTCGTATATCCGGTAAAAATAACACCACTCGAAGAAGGAAAATACACCGCGAGTAAAAAACTATACAAGAAACCGGAATATACCCCTTATACGTATGCGGATATTATAGAGATGATGAAAGAACGAGGCGTAGGAAGACCATCAACTTATGCAATCACTATGGAAAAACTTATAAAAAGAAAATATGTCGTTCAAAAGGGACAGTTTATATTTGCAACACGCAGAGGATTCAAAGTGCTTGAAACAATAAAACAAAGTAAATTTGAAAGGTATGTGAACGAGGGATTCACTGCACGGCTCGAAAGAGAGACGGATTTGATAGCTGGCGGAAAGAAAAAGTATGCAGATGTCCTCTCCGCCCTGCACGATGCGCTTTTCGGACAGACTAACAAATAATTATTATAACTATAATTCACTCTACTTTACAGATTAGAGAAAAGTATTATAATCAAAAAATACTTTTCAAGGAGGTGGAAAATGAATAAAGAGGAACTCTTTGAAAATTATAAAGAGCTTTTAAAGAATATTTTGGGCGAAGAACCTAAAATACATTTTGAAAACGGAAAACTTAAGATTTTCAAAGATGCAAACAGAAATTTCGTTTTATTCGGCAGTGAATTTTTGTCAGATCTGGAAGAATTTGCGGCACCGTTGCTAAGAATATCTGGAAAAGAATATATAGATGAGATTTTTAAATTTTATCAGGATAAAATAAAAGACAAAGAAAAAACGATAAAAATTATAATTGCGACCAGTTCCGTAATGACAGGATGGGGAGTTGCAGAAGAGATTTCAAGAACCGAAAACAGTGCTAAAATGCGAGTTTACGATTCTTTCGAAGCCAATGCTTATATTAAACGGAACAAAAAGACCGATAAGCCCGTATGCAGTTTCATCGGCGGAGTATTGCAAGGGCTCTATGAAAATTACTTCGGAAAAAAAGTAAAAGTTAAAGAAACTCAATGTGCAGCTACTGGAGCTCCTTATTGCGAATTCGAAATAAAAGTAAAAGAATAATTATGGCGGGAATTTCCCGCCATAATGCTTATATAGTTAAATCTTTTCGGAAATTATATCGGATATGTCGGGAACGTCCCTGTTGTAGAAAAAGTTATTTCCGTGACGCACCAAATCTTCGTATGTGTCCGTTTCCTCTTCGTAGAAAACGCCTATCGGGATTTTGTCCCCCCATTCGAGCGATTTTTCAAGCGCTTTGTTAAAATCGTGCGGATCGTATCCCGTATCTTCCAATTTGTAAACTCTGTCTCTGTAAAATTTGTACGTGTTATTGAACGTCACGCAGGGCTGAAGCACGTCCACGATCGAAAAGCCTTTGTGGAAAATGGCACGCTCGAAAAGCATCTCGAGGTGTTTCGGCTCTCCGGAAAATCCCCTTGCAACGAATGTTCCACGTGAAACAATCATGAGCGATATCGGATTAACGGGACGCTCGGGATTTCCGAAAGGAGTGGAGCGCCCTTTGAATCCCTTTTCGCTTGTCGGTGTAAATTGTCCTGTTGTCAAACCGTAAACGCTGTTATCGTGCACAATCATCGTGATGTCCGTATTACGGCGTGCAGCCTGAACGATGTGGTTCATGCCCTCTGCATAGACATCTCCGTCCCCTGCAAACCCCACAACGGTAAGAATGGAATTTGCAACTTTCATACCGGTTGCAAGCGGCGGCACCCTGCCGTGAATCGGATGAAAAGAGTTAAGATCGTAGTAGTTCGTGATATATCCGTGACAGCCGATGCCGGAAACGAGCACGATGTTTTCCTTAATGAGTTTTCCGCTTTCGATGTTTCTCTCTATGACGTTTTTAAAAGCGGAATAAATTGCGTAGTTCCCGCATCCGGGACACCACTGAATCTTTTTTCCGGTTCCTATGTTCATAAGAGCGCCTCCCGTAATTTTTCTTTAAGTTCGAACGGATCGAACGGCCTGCCGTCGTATCTCAAAATTTTTCTGTCCGCTTTTCTCTGCATTTTGCACTCGAACAGTTCGGCAAACTGCCCCGTGGAATTGTTTTCCACGGAAATTATCCTCTCGACACCGTGCAAAACGTTTTTTATTTTAAGAGCGGGGAACGGCTCCAAAGAAATCACCTGAAGAAATTTAACCGGCAATCCTTCCATCGCTTCGAGAATCGCACCTGTCGGCGAGCCGAACGAAATGATCAGATTTTTTGCGTTTTGATCGCCAAAAACGTTTATCGTATGCTCCCTTATAAAATCGTCTTGTATCGTCTGCGCCTTTTTTAAGCGTTTGTTTTTCATCTTTACGACATTTTCCGGCAAACTCGAAGAATACCCTTCCTCCGTGTGCTCTGTGGAATTCGTATGGTTCACAACCCCCGACATACCGGGGAATGCGATCGGCGAAATCCCGTCGGCTGTTATCTTATACCTTTTGAATTTTCCTTCCTCTCCTTCGTAGTATTTTACCGGAAGGATGAATTTTTCTTTGAAAGGGACGTTTACCGTTTTACTGCTCTCGGCAAGCTGCTTATCAGTGAGTATGAAAACAGGAGTTTGATACCACCACGCATACTGCATGGCTCGCACGGCAACTTCGAAACTCTCGTCGATAGTGCCAGGGGCAAGCACGATGCGCGGAAATTCTCCGTGCCCCACGTTCAGCACCAAATTCAAATCGCTCTGTTCCGTGTATGTCGGCACACCGGTTGTCGGGCCGGCACGCTGAGCGTCCAAAATAACGAGAGGTATTTCCGTTCCTCCGGCAAGGCTGATTGCTTCTCCCATAAGATCGATACCGGGCCCGCTCGTTCCGCACATTGCAGGCGCTCCTGCGTATGCTGCGCCTATCGCCATAACGGCGGCGGAGATTTCGTCCTCAGTATGCAATGCGGCAATCCCGAGCCTCTTTGCCTCTTTAGCAAGAAAGTGCAGAACGGGGCTTGCAGGCGTAATGGGGTACGCAGTGTAAACTTTCATCCCGGCACGCACGGCACCGAGCGCTGTGAGTTCGTTTCCGGAAAGAATGGGAAGCAGAGGCTTTACTCCCTTTTTAAAATCAAAACGCGGAAAACGCTTTTCTTTTACAATTTGAAAGCCTCTTTCGGCAAGGCGGATATTTTTGTCCGCTTTGTCTTTAAATTCCTTTTTTAAAACCTCTTCGATGAGTTCGAAAGGAATCCCCAGCAAAAAGCTTACCGCACCGAGCGCAAT
>JALSNB010000301.1 GCA_026987225.1 Caldisericaceae bacterium | reverse complement strand
AGAAAAAAGAACTCACCGAGCGGTTCGGAAAGGCAAACTTCCTGTTCAACAAAAAGGAATGTGCCAACTGCTGGGCACGGTTCTACTGCTCGGGCGGGTGCCTTGCAAATAACTACACGATGAACGGTGATATATTCAAGCCCTACGAGATCGGCTGCGAAACGCAAAAAATGAGGATAGAAGCGGCTCTTTACGTGCAGGTGAAACTCAGGGAAAAAGGCATATACCTCGACACAACAACATCGGAAGAGTTCAAGGATTCTGTAAAATAATTTCGGCTTTTGCGTCGGATTTTTAAAACAGTTTGCCTTGCAAATGCATTTACGAGCGAAACATTTCCTCGGTCGAAGCGCAAACTATCCCAGAAAAGATTCGTTTTTGTTTATCAGTTTGTCAACCAAAAGAAACAATACGATGAGCGCGATTTCCGTTCCGTTCAAAACGAATTTGTTCGCAAAAAGCGGAACAACAAACTGAAGAATATCCGTTAAGGTAATCGAAACAACGAGAACGGCAATCTCCGCAAACTGAACGTTTCTTGTTTTCGCCGAGATAATACGCTGTTTGAACCGCTTGTCAACAAGCATAAAAAGGATAATTCCCATAACAAACATTAGTAATATGCTGAATTGAACGTTTGCAGCCATTTTAACCTCCTAAAAACCGAATAATGCGATGCAGCATGAGTTTTCTGAATGCAAGAATCGTCCCGTGCCCGAAAGGCAAATATGTAATACGTGCGGTAGGAATTTTTTCGAAGAGCTTCCTCGAAGCAAAGCCTGGAATAATAGGATCCAAATATCCGTTGAACATAATTACTTCTCTCGGAGGAATGAACTCCGCAAATGTCAGCGGATCGTACAAACGGGATATGTTTGCGTACTCCTCTCTTTCACGGGAAATATCCTGATTTTTTGCCACAGCGTAAACGTATTTTCTCATAAGCCTCATTGAAAAACTCTTCCAGAAAATCCCTTCTATATCGCCGCCCGCAAGTATGAATATGCCTTTCTTAAAACGCTCGTCAACGCCCATTGCAACGGTTGTGATCATGCCGCCGATGCTGAGCCCCAATACGGAAATCTCGTCAATTTCCCCGAACAGCCCTCTTTCCGCAAAGTCCGCAAGCGTGCGCAAATCGCTTACCGCCTGTCTGAACCGCATCAGCATGCCAACGGAATCAAGCACAAAAATACCCTCACCCTCGGCAATGCCTTCAACTTGCCTTTTGCCGTGAAACGGAAGCGTGAGGAATACGGCCGGAAAGCCCGCCCGTGCAAGCTCCCTCGCAAAATAAATCGTTGCTGTGCG
This sequence comes from Caldisericaceae bacterium, assembly GCA_026987225.1. GTDB lineage: Bacteria > Caldisericota > Caldisericia > Caldisericales > Caldisericaceae > S016-85. The sequence goes on along the minus strand of JALSNB010000301.1, from coordinate 396 downwards.
CCCCCGCTCGCCATGCCCGTGCGTTATGATGCAGAGTTTACGCTTTTTGTTTTTTGAAGGGCGAAAATAGTATGCATAAGCCTTATTTACCTCTTTTACGGAAAGCCCAACCGGGCTTTTGAAATAAAATTCCGAAACCGAAAAATCCTCCTCTTCGGAAATCAGCAATTTAACGGGCCTTTCCTCAACCTTTCTGTATCTGTAAACTTTCCTCGGATCATTTACCTTTATATATTTCATCTTATATATCATTTTACACCAAAGGCGGGAAAAGAAAACACTTTTATTTTTTCGAATCTTTCGGTAAAATGTGCAAAGAGGTGATGAAAATGAAGATCGGAGTGATTTCGGATTTGCACGGCTCGTTTGACGACGTAAAAAACGCCCTTGACAGGC
>JALSNB010000300.1 GCA_026987225.1 Caldisericaceae bacterium | reverse complement strand
ACTATTAACCTCTTTGAAAAAAGGAACACACCTGTCGCTAAAAGAATTACCCATTTTGCCTTGTTTAATTTCCAACCGAAATCAAGCAGTTTTACATTTACAAACTTATACCTGAAAGGTACCCATAACAAATTAAGAATATAGATACCTATCACGAGATACCACCATTTTGTGAAGTAAAAGAGAATAGGTATAAAAGACTGCAATACAAAGAGTGGGTAGTTAGCCCACTCCGAAGCTCTTGCAGTAAAATAATCGTCATTTTCTTTTTGCGTATGTTTACTAACGTTCCACATGTATCCCCCTTTAGAATTTTATATTATATACAAGTAAAAATGCAAGTATTTGAAGAATATACTTACTGATTACTTCAGGAGGCGTTTTATCTATCTCCACTTCTATTGTTTCTGCCAATTCTTTAACGGCAAGGACAATTCTTCCGGCAATAACCTCCGAAACTCTCTTGGAAAATGCTTTTTCACGCGATATTCTATCAAAAATCACTTTATACAATGCATTCTCTTCTTTGAAATTTTTTAGGAAAATTGCTTCGAGCAGTGCAAGAGAAACTTGTGCTATATCATTCTTTTCCGCCTCCGGCATTTTGGGAAGTGTTGTAAGTGATTGGCTCAACGCCTGCCTGATCGCAAGAGAAATTTTTTTCGGATCCGTCACTTTATCAAGACTCTCTTTCAACGGATTAACAAGCGAATAAGCTTTATACATTATAAAAATTATATAACCGAGATAAGAGTCTATATTAAATAATCTCTTGAGTTGTTCCATGGAAACAATCCTGATTGCTTTACTCGCCTGGCTTGTTGACAAAATATTCAGCATCTCTTTTGTAAGCACATACATCATATCAAATATATCGTAATTTTCTCCGTAAGAAACATACAAATTCAAAAGTTTTGCATCTTCTCTCGTTATAACCTGGCCGTGATTTTGAAACCCCCACACGAGCGTATGCGCCGTTTGCGTAGCGAGAAGGACTTTTTCATTTTCCGGTTTATCTTTAAACATGTACCTGTACAAAAAATTGTAAGCATACGCCTCTCCGGTTGCCAATGCCCTGTAGCACATGTTTACGATTGTAGGATTGATTTGAGATACTATTGGAGCAACATAGTTTATTGCGGTGTTCATTGCAATATCAACGGCATCTTCTCTCTTAATCGCAGTATTCTGAATAATTTGATTTGCAAGTTGCATGGCAATGGGAAAGAACTCGGTAGATATCTTACTGTATATTTGCAAAAACGGATAGTATCCTTCAAGCGCCGATATGTGAAGATTTTCGATCAAAGGGTGTTGCATCTGCATATCAAGCGGCCCGAGTTCCGACTGCGCTCCCATCACTATCTCGTCCGAACCGAGCGCCATGAGAGTCGCTGCGCTTTTCGCATACAACGGAATGATTGCCTTCAATTTTTTGCACTTAGAACGCACTATGTTTATCATTTGATAAGCAGGATGAGGATACCCGCCGCCCGAAAGTATCACCATATCAATACGTGTTTGCTCCGGCGGAGTCGGAATTTTATTCAACTGATCGATAAGATCAAAAGTATCGCTTCTATCAATCGGTGTATTTTCGCCGTATACAAAGAAAAGCAAGTATCTCTTTTCTTCTCCCTCTTTTTTCTCTTTTTCCGGCGGAACGGGCGTTTTTATTGGAAGAGATTCTTCTGTTTTCTCTTTTTCACCTTCACGATTCTTAGGTTCTTCATTTTCCTGATTCTTGCCATTCGGATCCTTCTTTTCTTCCATTTTCTACCTCCCTCATTTAGAATTCGTACATTACACCTCTTTCAAGTATTTTAACATTATCCGACACAATTTCAAATCTCTCGGGAATTTGCGTATGTATGGGAAGCAATATTTGCGGACTTATTTCCCTCGCCATCCAGAGCAACGTTTGCTGGGGAGCATGTCCGGGTGAATGAATCCTAAAATAAGGAATATTAAACAAATTTAACCAGTTAGAAAGGATTTTCATGTTTTCGTTATCAAGGCCGGCAAGTGGTTCACCTCCGGAATGAACATATATAGCACCTTTCTCGGGTTTTATATCTATAAGTTCAGGGGTACTTTTAAAATCAAGCAACATAACAATATTTTTCTGATTTTTCATCACGGTATCGCTATCCATAAACCTATCTTCAAACTCGTTTTCCCAATCCTTCAATGCCCTTTTCGGTTTGTAAACAAAGAACTTGTCGCTATGCAAAATTTCATCTGCAAGAGCATCGCCTATTTCGGAATATTTCTTTATGACAAATGCATACGGAAGCGTCACGACAAAATCCCTTTCTTTTTCTTTCGCTATTTCAAAAAACGTAAACATACGTGAGATATGCGGCTCATACGGATTACCAAAAAGAATGCCTCCGCACTGATCAAGTACGGATACGATTTGTGCCTTTAATTCACCCTCGGTAGGAGAGCTTACAAAGCCCCATCCGAAACGCGTTCCTTCCGTAATTAAGATATACGGTTTCTTTTCTTTTGCATATTCGACAAAAGCCTTTGACTTTTCGGAAAACCTACCATGGAAAAAGATATCACCCGTATAAAATATAGAACCTTTTTCCGTCTCTATTTCCGTTGCAAAAGAACCCGGAATATCATGATCGGTAGGGATAGGCCTTACAGTAAAACCCGCAACTTCAAGCGGAGAATCAAAAACCTTCACATTCTTGACAGGCTTTATAGTGCCCTTTTCGTTAAAGAATTCAACAACCTTTTCGGAATAACCGCTCATGTACTTTGGAATATTATCTCCGATAAAATCGATAAGTCCTATATGATCAAGATGAGCATGAGAGAAAAACACGCCTTTTATTTCCACATCCAATTCATTCACACTATTCGGTGAAACTTCACCTCTGTAAAAATTTTTAAAAGGTGGCAATTCACCTGTTAAGATATAGTCATTGGGCCCGTTCCATTCCCTACCGCTCAAATAATCGTTAAAATACGTATTATTCACGGCAAACCGCTTTCCGAAATCAAGCAGTATGCCTTTTCCATTCTGTTCTATCAAAATTTTATTTCCGCCAATTTCTCTTACACCGTCAAAAAATCCAATTCTCATCTTTCACCTCCTATAAAAAGCTTATTATTATAGCATTTCACTGAATAAAAGCAACAATCAAATACATATGCAGAAGACCTTTTAAAAATCCGCAAAGTGCTTAAAATGGCTGTATGAAAAAGAAAATTGCAATAATAGGCAGTGGAGTTGTGGGATGTGCCATTGCAAGAGAACTCTCTAAATACGATTTTAATATTTCAGTTTTTGAAAAAGGAAGTGATGCACCGGGAGGTGCCTCCAAAGCAAACTCTGCAATTGTTCATGCGGGATACGACGATATGCCCGGAACAATTAAAGGAAAACTCTGCGTTAAAGGCAATGCACTCTTTTCCTCTCTTAAGGAAGAACTTGATTTTCCTTTTGAACGCAACGGATCACTCGTTGTAGCACTCAATAACAAAGAAAAAAACAAGTTAGAAGAGTTATTTATAAGAGGAAAGAAAAACGGTGTTCCGAATCTTAAAATATTAAGCAGGGAAGAAACATTAAAACTTGAGCCAAACTTAAATCCTTCCGTAGTTGCCTCTCTGTACGCACCGACTGCCGGAATTGTAAGTCCTTTTGGTTATACGGTAGCTCTGTATGAAAACGCAATTAAAAACGGAGTTAATTTCTATTTCAATGAAAAAGTGGAAAGAGTTGTCGTAGAAGAAAACAGAGTTAAAGGACTTGTATCCAACGGCAAATTTCACCGGTTTGACATTGTAATAAATGCTGCCGGAGTGCATTCCGACGAAATATCAAAAAGTGCCGGTATAGATAGCTTCTACGTGTACCCCAAAAGAGGCGAATACTTCGTATTTGACGACGCAATCGGAAAAGTAGTTTCACGAACAATTTTCCCGGCACCCCAAAAAGACTCAAAAGGTATTCTTGTGGCTTACGATGTATTCGGCAAGATCATCATAGGCCCCAACTCGGAACTTATCGGCGAAAAAGAAAACACCGAAACAACACGAGAGGGCTTATCAGAAGTTTTTAACGGCGCGAAAAAACTCGTTCCGTCTCTAAATACTCGAAATATTATCACTTACTTTTCCGGGGTAAGGGCACAACCATCAACCGGAGATTTCATTATAGAAAACTATCCGGAAAAAGCCTTCGGTTTTATAAACGCAGCAGGCATAAAATCACCGGGATTTACCGCATCATACGCAATAGCAGCACTTGTAAGAGACTTGATAAAAGACTTAGGCATAGAAATAAAGAGGAACAAAAACTTTAATCCCATAAGAAAAAATATTCCACGCTTTAGAGATTTACCCAAGAGTAAACAGATGGAGCTTATAAATAAAGATCCGAAATACGGCCACATAATTTGCAGATGCGAATTGGTCACCGAAGGAGAAATTGTTGAAGCGATAAAACGTGGGGCAAAAACGGTAGAGGGTGTAAAATTCAGAACGTCCGCAGGATTTGGTAGATGCCAAATGGGATTTTGCGGCCCGAGAATCGTAGAAATCCTTGCAAGAGAATTAAAACTGCCTTTAAACGAAATCAAAAAGCATACTGAAAATTCTCGTTACCTATTGAGAAAAACCAAACCGAATTGATCTATCCCGCGGGAAGAACCATACAGCTCGGTCCGCCGTTTCCCTTTACAAACTCGGATAGGTTTAACGGGATAACGTCTATTCCTTTGAACACCAATAGGTCATTCAAAAATGTGTTTTGGACAAGAGAAATAACCTTTTTATCCGATATTGCAACAACATTTCCACCTATAAAGTCGTTGCAGTGTATAACTATTTCGTCGAAACCTTTAAAAAAATCGGAAGGAAATGCATTGTTGCAGTGAAGAACGGTATGATTGCCAATTAAAGTCATTCCTCCACCGATATGTAAAAACGGCCCCTTAAATTTGGCAATTCTTACTTCGTAACCTAATCTGTTTAATATCGATTTAATTTGCAATGCACCGCTTTCATTGGTTCTTCCTGAAATTCCGACAAATGCAATGTTGCCGTTTATAATGACATCCCCGCCTTCTACCGTTCCAGGAGAATTAATCGCTCCAACTTCTTCAAATCCGTGCGATTTTAAAAATTCCGCCATCCACTTTTCCTCACCTTTACGTGCAGGTAAGCCCATATTGACTCGTATAAAAGTACGATCATTTAGAATAACGGCTGTATCTCTTACAAATACCGAATTGGGATGGCCTTTTAACTCATCAATCTCTAGGATTTTAACTCCTTCGTTTAATAAAGCTTTCTTGAACTCATCAAACTGGGACAACGCCTTTTTTCGTTCTATATGCGGATTTATATGGTGATAATTAAAATCGCTTACATTAAAATACTCTTCTTTTAAATTGCAAAGAATGGCTGTTTTCATCGATCCGTACCCCATTTAAGCCTCCGTGATGCAGAAAGCGATATTCTGCAGCAAATCCCTTTTTGCGGTTACTATGAAGAAATTATTGCTTGCCTTGTAAACGCCTTCTTTAACTCTAACAATCTCGGATTTTAAAATCCATTGCAAATTATCAACTATATTTCTTTTTATCGAAAGTGTCGTATCTATGGCTAAAAGGAATATATCCGACTTCAATATCCTAACTCTCTCGTTAATTGCCTTTAACTCCGAAACTGGAATATTATTCGGAGGACTTTCCTTGCATTCGATCATTACTATATTCTTTCCTATTCGAGACAAAATATCTATATCCCCACCTTCGGGCAGGTTCTTTAATCTAACGTTTATTACAGTCTCAAGATTTAACTCTTCCCTGAGGAACTTTCCGATAAACCATTCAAGCAAAATTCCCATAAAAGAAACCGGATACTGAGCGATATAAATATTGTTTTCAAAACGGATAATGCCAAGTTTGCTTGCCACATCAAGATAAGAATCGACATTCTTTCCCCATTTTTTTACGATTAATCCTCTGCTGTTTTGGTCTATTTTCTTTAGAAACAACAAGTCGTGAAGTGTCCTCCTAAAATAATAACTTTTAAATTGCAGATATAACTTCTCTCGATCGAATACGGGGATATCCCTATCTGATCTTGCAATTTTAAGGCCTTTTCTCTCAAGAATTTTTTCTATTGAAAGAGGAAAATACTCGCTCAGAATATTTTCCATTGCAAGTATTTTCCTCTCAAGGATATTCAACCTTAATTCAAACTCCTCAATTTTATCCGTAATAATACTCTCCGAAATTACCGCTATCTTTCAATTTCTTAATAACAATTGCTGCAAGGAGGCCAAACACAAAACCTCCTATGTGCGCCCAAAATGCAACTCCCTGTGAAGCACCACTCGGAGTTAATCCCGGAATAAGCTGCATAAGGAACCAGAACAACAAGAAAAACGGTGCCGGAATTTCAACAAACGTAACGAAATAAAACACAAAAACAAGGGTTTTTATGTTGGAACGCGGAAATAAATAGAAGTAGGCACCCATAACTGCCGCAATAGCTCCGCTTGCGCCAATTACCGGAACTTTTGACGAAGGGTTAATTGCAATTTGCGTAAGTGCTGCGACAATGCCGCCCGCAATATAGAAAATTACAAACTTTACACTTCCGAGGTAATCTTCCACATTGTTACCAAAAATCCAGAAAAACCACATGTTGCCTAATATATGTCCGAATCCTCCATGAATAAACATTGATGTAAAAAGTGTAACCCATAGCGGCCGAATTGTCGGGTAAATCAGTTTTCCATGTGTAATTTCAAAAGGAACGAGCCCATATTTAACATAGAATAACGTCAAACCATACTGAAAATTTTTTGCCGAAAAAGCAAAAACGTACATCCATACAAATACAAAAACATTAACTAAAATAATTCCTATGGTTGCAATCGGAAAAATACTTATTTCCTGTGTATCTCTAAGGGGAATCATCTATTACTCACCGACACGTGCACCCTTCAACACTTCACCGCATTTGCAATGACGCTGCAGCGGAATTCTTTCGATCATCTTTTTGATGATAATCTTAAGTTTTTCCGTATTCTCAACAAATTTTTTCGCAACCATTTCCTGAGTAACGGGTTCCACATCTCCGCCTGCAACTATTCCGGCATCATAATCGGTAACAGTTGCTATATTGACGTAACACATTTCAAGCTCCCTTGCAAGGACGACCTCAGGGTATTGAGTCATGTTAATTATATCCCAACCCATTTTGGTAAACCATTCGCTTTCCGCTTTAGTAGAAAATCTCGGTCCTTGAATTACGACTACAGTGCCGGAAGGATGAAAAGGATATCTTAATTCTTTAAGCACATTAATTGCAATTTCCCTGAGCTCGGGGCAATACGGATAAGCAAGGCTCACATGAGTTGTAATAGGGCCATCGTAAAAAGTGCATTCCCTGCCTGATGTTCTGTCGATGAATTGATCCGTCACCACAAAGTCTCCTACTTTTATATTCGCTTGTAAACTTCCGACTGCAGTCGGTGCAATAATTCTTTTTACCCCGAGACTCTTCATTGCCCAGAGATTTGCCCTGTAAGGAATTTTATGCGGCGGGAACTGATGCAGCTTGCCGTGCCTCGGTAAAAAAGCAACCTTTTTCCCCGCATATTCTCCGATAGCAATAAGATCGGAGGGCGCTCCATACGGAGTCTCTACTTTTACTTCCTTCACGTTTTCCAAAAACGAATAAAAACCCGATCCTCCAAATACTCCAATGTCTGCCTTTTTTTCCATTCAAGCCTCCTTTGGTTTTAAAGTAATATAATTCTTTTCACCATCTTTGCATGTTTCTTTAAAAATTACATCAAAATTTTCCACTAATAGCGGCTTTACCATGTCTAATTCCTTAAAAGGCACTATAACAGGCACAAATTTTTTCTTCATCCTTAAAATATTAGGCCCCATCCTGAAAGCAACCAATACATCCGTCTCATTCAAAATATTTTCAATTACCTTTGCCTTTTTAGGATCACCATGTATTTTTTCCTCTTTTACTTTTACATTTTCTATCCTTTTAATTTTTTTCATGGAAGAACCTTCTGCAAGTTCATAAATATCAAAGTAATTAGAATCACCGAAATGTTTGTCCGTGAGTTCATTATTATTTTTTAATCCTATAGCAACGATAATTTTCTTCATCATTCCTCCGTTACAAATTATAAAGTAAAAAGCCCCGCACAAAAAATGCGGGGCACAAAAAAACTTTTTTAGATATACTTACAGCACTGCCCCCGATTCCTCAAGTTTCAGGAGTCTTTCCCATTCTTCATCAATCATCTTTTGCATGTGTTCGATAACATGTTTATTTTCCGGTTTGAAGAGGTGTTTAAACCTTCCCTGACCTTTTAGGAATTCTTCGATGGGTTTTCTGTTCTTCGGTTTATAGTTAATGTGAAGTTTACCATGATCAAATTCGTAAAGAGGCCAGAAGTTCGTATCAACGGCAAGTTTAGAATAGCGCATCGTTAATGCCGGATCATACTTCCAGTTCGTTGTACATGGCTGAAGCGCCGCAATAAACGAAGGGCCATCTGCCGCAAATGCTTTTTTTGCTTTGTTGTAAAGGTCAAGGATATTATGGTTAGCCGCTGTGGCCGCATACGGAATTCTGTGGGCTGCAGCTATCTCCACTATGTTCTTTCTCCATTGAGGTTTACCGAAGCTTTTACTGCCTGCCGGAACCGTAGTAGTACTTGCTCCGTACGGAGTTGCACCGCTTCTCTGGTTTCCGGTATTCATATACCCTTCGTTATCATAAACCACATAGAGGAATTTATGCCCTCTTTCAAGTGCACCTGACAATGCTTGGAACCCGATATCATAAGTTCCACCGTCACCGCCGAAAGCAACAATATTTACCTCTTTGCCTATTTTTCCTCTTTTTCTCAATGCTCTGTAAGCAGTTTCAATACCACTTGCCACTGCCGCCGCGTTCTCAAACGTCAGATGTATCCACGGTACTTTCCATGCAGAATAAGGATAAATCGTGGTAACAACTTCGAGGCATCCGGTAGCATTTGCCACAATTACCGGTTTATCGGATGCGGCAAGTACGGTTCTAACTATTGAGCCGATACCACACCCTGCACACATTCTATGCCCTGATGCAAGGGCCGGTTCTTTTGCCATTATCTCTTGTAATGTAGCCATAACTTACCCCCTTAACCTGATATATCTTTGCTCTTCAGGATTTACATTTCCCGAAAGCAACTCTTCGAAAACTTTCTCGATATCACTCTTAAAGATATCCTTGCCGCCAAGACCATACACGTAGCTCTGAAGTTTCGGTTTTTGCGAAGATTCGAATAAAGCATTCCTTATTTCGCTGTAAAGGGGTGCATACGCGCCGAATGCCATGGAACGATCCAACACACCTATAACTTTAAATTTCTCGAGCGCTTTTCTCATTTCCTTATACGGGAAGGGTCTAAAGAGTATCGGTTTAATTAGGCCTACTTTTTTACCTTTTGCACGCATTTCATCCACGGCATCTTTTGCAGTACCCGCAGTTGAAGAAAGAACAACAATTATTGCTTCCGCATCTTCGGTTTTATACTCTTCAAAATAAGGATACTTATGGCCGGATATCTTCGAAAGCTCGTCTCCTACTTCAAGGTATACTTTCAATGCATTTTCCATTGCTTCTTCCTGCTGACGCTTAATTTCGAAATAGTAGTCCGGAAGCGCAAGCGGGCCAATTGTATAAGGATGGTCCACATCCAAAAGATATCTGTCAGGATGCCTTTCACCAACAAACTCTTTTACTTTGTCGTCGTCAAAAATTTCAACGTTTTCAACGCCATGGCTTATAATAAATCCGTCCTGCATCACCATAACAGGTAGCAAAACGTCCTTATGCTCCGCCAATCTTATTGCAAGAAGCGTATTTTCATATGCTTCCTGTGCGTTTTCTGAATAAATTTGAATCCAGCCTATAGTTGTCGCACCCATAGAATCGGAATGGTCGCAATGGATGTTAATAGGAGCAGAAAGTGCTCTGTTAACAATAGGCATTACGATGGGAAGCCTTAAACCCGGAACGGCCGCAACCACTTCCCACATCAATGCAAGGCCCTGAGATGCCGTTGCGCACATCGCCCTTGCTCCGGCAGCAGATGCCCCGACCGTACAGGACATTGCCGAATGCTCGGATTCTACAGGGATCATCTCGGTATCCACAATTCCGTTTGCAACAAATGATGCAAACTGTTCCACAATCGGTGTTTGCGGTGTTATCGGATAGGCAGCCACAACATCGGGATTTATTTGCCTCATCGCCTCTGCCACGGCTTGCGCACCGGTTAACGATTTCCATTTACTCATAACGTACACCTCCTACTTAGAAGCCTTTGCGGCTTCTTCTTCTCTCACCATTTTGATTGCATGCGTAGGACACTCAGTAGCACAGATACCACATCCTTTACAATAATCAAAATTGGTTTCCAAACGAACTGTTCCTTTATACACTCTGCCGCCAAACCCTTTTACTCCTTCTTCCGTAACTTTCACGGGAATAGCCATATCAGGGCAGTATGAAACACAAATCATGCAGTGCGTACATTTCTCAGGATCCCATATGGGACGCAAAGTTCTCCATGATCCGGTTTTGTATTCAAGAGAAGATGCCGGTGGCAAATCCGAACCACGCATCAAATCCTTCCAACCTTTCTTTTCACTCATTTCGTTACCTCCTCGTAAGCCTTTTTAAGCCCGGCCAAATTTTTGTTTACTTTTTCTTCGCCAAGCTTCTCAAGGAAATGTTCTTTGATAACAGCCTCGAGAGATTCAAGTTTTACAATACCTGTAACTTTGATAAGCGCCCCAAGCATAGGAACGTTCGGTGCGTCAATTCCTAATAGTTCCAATGATATGCCGGTAGCGTCAAGAACGTAAGTCTTTCCTTTAAACCCTGTTTCTTTCTGCACCTCTTCAACGGAATCGGTTGTATTTACAATCAAAATTCCGTTTTCCTCCGACAAGCCTCCGGTCACGTCAATAGTTCTTGCAAGACCAGGATCGAAAACGAGCACTGCATCGGGATTAACGATAGGCTCGTGAGTTCTCAATCTTTTATCGGAAATCCTTGTATACGATACGGTAGGTGCCCCTCTTCTTTCAGAGCCGTATTCGGGAAATGATTGGATCCATTTACCTTCTTTAAATGCAGCTTCGGCAAGAAGTTGAGAACCGGATTTTGCACCCTGTCCCGCTCTTGCATGCATTCTTACCTCATAAACTTCCTTCATATATGCCTCCTTTCACATAAATCAATGATAATAAGAGGGGGCAAAGCCCCCTATAAAACTATCTATCCTATTTCTTCTACGTGGATGCACTGAACCGGGCAGTTCTCTGCAGCATCTTTGTTGCAATCCGCATCCGACTCAAGAGAAATAGGACTCGCCTTACCATCGTCATCCATCTTCCAGTTTTCCGGGCAGATAGATGCACAGACTCCGCAACCAATACAAGCGTCTCTGTCCTGAGTGATCTTATATTTCGCCATATTTCACCTCCGATAAAATTATAGAAAATTTTCACATATTTGCAATGATTTTTAATTAAAATTCTTCGTGTCTATTCATGGGTTCCAAAAGCACAATCAAGAACATAAAAATCGCAATTATATACGCAGGAAGCGTAATAACATCATTTACCAGGGCATTTCCAAAAAATCTTATTAACCACTGAGATACGAAAGTCAAAGAAACAAGAATAAACATTATAACAAGAACAAAAATGTTTATGGAAGATCTCGGACTGGTTTTCACAACGTTATGGTGAAAAAGGAGTAAGAAAAATATTGGGAACGAGAAAGGCAGGAAATCTTTCAAGAACAGCATTGCAGAAGCATAATGGTTAGAAGATACAACATTCATAAAAAAGATATTATTGAATTTAAACCCTGCAAATAAAAACACAATCAAAACAATGTATAAAAATAAATAAGGAACAAATGCCTTTTTGTGAAGAATTCCCAACATGGCTCCGATTGCAATAACGAGGAAAATCATATAAGAAGATTTAACAGTAAAATTCAAAACAAAAGGAGATACGGCAGGAGTAAAAAGTAAGACAGGGCCCGAAAGGCAAAGCATAATTACGGCAATTTCAAGTTTGTTAATTTTCGCCCCTCCGTACATACCGAAGAAGGTAACGGTAAGAACAAAAGGAAGTATAAACAGCAAAATCTCATATCTTTGAAATGGCAAAATAGCACTGAAGAAATGAGGGGCAAGAGTGCCGAATTCAAAATAATTGAACAGAATCCCCATAAAGAGCATTAGCAATGAAATGGAAATTGATTGTATGTAGAATTCGCTATCATAAAAAGCCAATATAAGAAACATCAAAGCAAAAACAAAATACGTAACGGTATGCAGAGAGTAATGTATAAAATAGCTGTTCAAGATGATAAGAAGAGCGGGAACGAAAAATACGCTCATTAAAAATGCCTTAATGCTTAAAAGCTTCTTTATAACGATTTTCTTAGAAATCAAGGCGTATAAAATAGCAATAGTCAAAAGTAAAATTAATAGTAACCACACGATGGAATAATTCTTTGTAGCATTCGGTAAATTAAAATTGCTAAGAGTGTTGTTTACTTTTACGGCAAATGTTCCAGATAAAGGTTTAAGATAGAGCAAATGAAAAGCAAGGGGAACAAACGGAGACTCTTCGTCAAAAATCGTCTTTCCGTCACTACTTGCTTCAATTTTTGCAACAGTTCTTTTGTCGGTAAGATTTTTTAGCACAACAACAGTATTTTTAGAATTAACCTGCGGAACCATGCCAAGCAACAATACAGAGTTATTACCGGCATAAACAGCGTTTATACCATTTACCGAGACGGTAATATTTCCATTATCAACTTTCAATTGCTTTCCGTGAATGTCAAATACATTCTTTACATTTCCCACGTGTAATTCAAACATTCCATTTCCGCTAATAACATAGAATTTTCCGTTTTTAGAAGCAAAACTACTTATTGAAAAGCCGTTTGAAATTGACCGCGATTGAAATTTAAATCCGTTTTCGATACGTATAATATCGAGATAACGATTTATCAAATTTATATTTTCATCAAACTTTTCTTCGTAATAAAGAAAGTCTCCGCTTGATAAGTCTCTGCCAAATTCGGGATAAATCCCGAAAAGAGAAAGTGTTCTTAATGTATTTGCAATACTTCCCGTGCTAAAATTTGCATCAATAGTAGCAAATATAGGTTTGTTCGGAAATGCTTTTCTTATGTTTTCAAGAAATGAGATATCGCAAGATTTCACCCCGATAATATCCGCATACTTACCTAATTTGTACGTATTCGAGTTGAGATTTTCCAATATAAGTAATTTGCCCTTCCTGTGAACAAATTTTGAAAATTTTTCTACGGAGTTTTGTAAAATGGGATAGTAAGAATTACTCACGAGTTGGGACGGCAAGTCAACATAAAATCCGGTAAAGTTTAAAGAACTGCTATGAGACATTTTCCTTTCCGCTACAGTATCGAAATAACACGGATTTATATCGTAAGTTTGAGCAAAATCAAAAGCATTCAAGCGCTCGTTTTGGGGGCGTGAAAACGGGTTTAAAAGAAAATAAGTATCCACCGTGTCAGGATGAGTAACAACCCTTATGGGTATATAAGAATTACCTCTACCGGTACTGATTTCTTTGTAGGTTATACGAATAGCAGGGGGAGAAGGAACATGGTAAGAAAGCGGTATATTATTTTTGTAAACACCCGAGACAATAGTGCTTATAATTTTTTCCCTATCGTAATAATCGTACTGCGAAAGTTTGTAATACTGCTCCTGCAAATCGAAAACCGTTAAAGGCTTTTTAGCGGTAAATTTATGGTAAAACAGATTAACCTCCGCAAATAAAGGTATGGCATTGGAATTGCAAAAGTATTCTTCTTGTTTAAGATCATATGCATTATCGACTTTAACGATCCCTATTTCCGCACTGGAGTCTCTGGAGAGTAAGTCCGGACCAGGAATATGCGAAAGAACAAATCCGTTTAAGATATAGTTATTACTCTGCGGAACCGCACCAGACGCAGGTGAGAAAAAAGGATAAAAAAAGCAAAATAATAAGCCTATCATTAAAAATATTACAATTTTCTTCATCCGGGTAATTATATACCTCTTTATTTTTTTTCAAAATGGCCTATATTATATTGCTGTGAACATTTAGATTTGTTTAGGAGGCAGCTATATGAATTTGATTTTTGCACTTGGTGTAATGCTTATTTTAGGACTGTTTGCAGCTCTTCTCATAGAGAAGATAAAATTACCATACGTTACCGGTTATATTATCATGGGTATAATCATAGGCCCATATGCATTAAAACTTGTTCCTTCGAGATTTCTTAATAATTCCGATTTAATAGCAAATTTCGTACTCAGTATCGTAGCATTTATGATTTCAAGAAACTTTTCCTATTCGGTTTTCAAAAAAACAGGTAAGCAAATTTTATTCGTTTCATCGCTCGAAGCTTCGGGAGCATGGATTTTCGTTACACTCGGAGTATTCTTATTTTTACATAAACCGCTCTATATCGCTTTACTCTTCGGTGCACTTGCCGCAGCAACGGATCCGGCATCAACCCTTATGGTTTCAAGGCAATATCGAACAAAAGGACCGGTTACAAGTGTGTTGCTCGGAACCGTGGCAATAGACGATGCATGGGGACTGATAATTTTCGTAATTTCAATGATTTTAGCGATACAGATGAAATCAGGAGCCAACGCTCACATTTCACCGCTGAAAATGATTTTGGGAGCAATACTTGAGATCGTCTATACACTCGGTATAGGTGCGGCAATAGGATTTGTATTCTCATACTTTGCAAAATTTATATATTCGAAGGGATATAGGCTTATCTATACGCTTGCGTTTATCTCCATTACGGCCGGAATTGCCATGCATTTGCACTATTCCCCGCTTCTTGCATGTATGGCTCTTGGCACAGTTGTAGTGAACTTCGCACCAAGCGAAAATATCTATTTCGAAGGAATAGAATTCTTCGCGGAACCGCTAATGCTTGTCCTATTTGTTCTTGTAGGTGCTGGATTTGACCTTAAGGCAATTACAACAATCGGGCTTATCGGGGCAATTTATATAGGAATGAGATTTCTCGGAAAATACCTTGGCGCAACAACGGGCGCAATACTTTCGAAAGCGCCCGAAACAGTCAAAAAATTTGTCGGTTTGGGGCTCGTTCCTCAAGCAGGCGTAGCTCTTGGTATGGCAATACTGGGGAAAGAATATTTTCCACAGGCAGGCAACTATATTATGACGGTAATCATCGCAACAACGCTTGTTCTGGAAGTTATAGGCCCGCCAATAACACAGCTCACATTTACTCTTGCAAAAGAAATCCCACCTAAGGAGGAAAAATAACGATGGAAAGAATGAAAGTTAAGTTCGTAAGAAAACTAATTACTCAAGAGGCATCTACCGTAAGAAGAGATGCAGGAGCAATGGAAATAGCAAAAGCTATAGTAGCGGATCCTAAAACAAGAAGCGTTTACGTAGTGGACAGCGATAACAAATTGCTCGGTATTATTCCTGTAATTAATTTCACTCAGTATCTGTTTTACGAATACGTACCAGACGAATTTTTATACTACAAAGCAATAAAGCCTCTCGAAGATATTACGGCAGAAGATATTATGCTTCCGCCCGTCTATGTAAAAGAAAACGATGATTTAAGGTTGGCCTTTCAAAAAATGTTCTCTGAAAACTTAAAAGAACTGCCCGTAGTGGATGACGAGATGCACGTAATAGGGGATCTGAACATACTGGAGCTTGTAACCGCCTGGATAGAAAAGAATTCATAGCATGGACATTCTCGACCTTGCGCTTGCCTTAATAGTTTCAAAACTTTTCGGCGAATTAATGATTCGCTTGAAACAAATGGCAGTGCTTGGCGAGCTCTTTACAGGAATGTTATTTGCCCTTATCATGACGTATGTCCCCAGAATAAATATCTCTTACTTAGGGCATACATTTTCTTACAAAGTACATCTTACCGGAGAAGCATTCGAACTGTTTGCACATTTGGGAATTATTCTTCTACTATTCATAGCAGGAATAGAAACAAATATAAACGATTTAAAAAGCAGCGGAAAACGGGGACTTTCTACGGCAAGCCTCGGAGTAACCCTTCCGTTTATTTTCAGCACCATATTTGCCCTAAAAGTGATGCATTTTCAAAACAAGCAATCGTTTGTAATCGGAGCAATTTTTACGGCAACGAGCGTAGGTGTTACTGTAAGAGCTTTAATGGATCTGAAACAACTGCGTTCAAAAGCCGGAACAACAATAATCACAGCGGCTGTAATCGATGATATTATCGGCATACTTGTCCTTACATTCGTTTTAGGAACTCAAACTATATCAGGGCTAATAATAGGCTTTGTTATATTTATCGCAACAATAGGCATATTGGCTATGGGCCCCACACAGAGATACATGAAGTTTGTCCATGAAGAGATGCATTCACCTTATGCGATAATATCAATGGCTATAGGATACGGATTGCTGATTTCCGTGCTGGCACGTGAAGTAGGGCTTGCCCCTATTACCGGTGCTTATTTTGCAGGACTACTCATAGGAATGACTCCGGAGAAAAAAGTAATAGACGGCCCTATGAATTATATTGCAAGAACCATATTCATACCAATGTTTTTTGTAAAAGTAGGTACACTTTTCGACTTCAGGATGCTCACAAAAATCGATGTAAAATTTTTCTGGCTTATTCCTCTTGCCTTTTCCGGAAAGTTCCTTGGATGCGGAACGGGTGCCTTTCTCAGCAAATTAAACATAAGAGATGCAATTAGAGTGGGAGTGGGAATGATGCCGGAAATGGAAGTTGCATTGGTAATTGTAACTTTCGCATACAGTCAGCATATTTTTCCGGACATCGTAGGCTCTCAACTCGTTTCCGTAACAATCACATACGTAGTCCTATCCGCTATCCTTGTTCCCATCCTTCTAAAATTGCTTTTTACACCAAAGGTTCAGACCACAAATGGATAAAAAAATCCTCACCGCCATAATTTTTACAATCACGTACGTTTTGCTTGTCCTGAAACCCAAACTGAGACACATTATTGCACTCATATCGGCTGCAATATTCATTGCAATTAATGTTGTTCCCGTTAAAAATTTCCTTCCTTCTGTGAATTGGAACGTTTTAGGAATACTTTTCGGAACGATGGGTGTGGTAACCATGCTTATAGAATCGAGAATTCCCGCCCTGCTTGGCGACAAAATAATAGATAAAATGCCAGACGTCAGAATGGCAATTCTCGCCCTTGCGTTATTTACAGGAATTATATCTGCTTTTGCAGAAAACGTTTCTACGCTTTTACTCGTTGCCCCGGTTGCTTTCTCCATATGCGAGAGAATAGGAATATCTCCGGTTCCGGTTATCATATCGATTGCAATATCCTCAAACTTGCAAGGTGCCGCAACTCTTGTCGGAGATCCTACATCCATGCTTCTTGCAGGATACGCACACATGAATTTTCTTGATTTTTTCTGGTACAACCACCATCTCAGCATCGCCATACCAACAGAGATAGGCGCACTTGCTGCGGCAGCAATGCTTTTTTATATTTTCAGGAAAGAAAAACAACCGATTCATTTAAAAGAAAGAACAATAGTAAAAGATTGGTTTCCCGGTATCCTTGCACTTTTAATGATCGGCACGCTTGTTATCGCATCGTTTCTTCCGTACAAAAATATCAGCGGCCTTATATGCATCACTTTCCTATTTATAGGAATGATTTACGAAGTCCTAAAGAAAAAAACATTCATGATAAAAAGAGTAATGAAAGAAATGGACTGGGAGACAATACTGCTTTTGATCGGATTATTCATCATTATTAGAGGATTAGTGAACGTGGGTATTGTGAATGATATTGCAAAATTCTTCTCGAATTTGGCACACGGAAGTATTCTTGCAGGTTACTCTATTATTGTATGGGGATCGGTATTCTTTTCGGCTTTTATAGATAACGTTCCGTATGTAGCAACAATGCTCCCGATAGCCGGCAGTATGGCTGTTCTGTTAAAAGCTCCTCAGGAATTATTTTTATTCGGACTTCTCATCGGTGCAACACTCGGAGGGAATATGACACCGATCGGCGCTTCTACAAATATTGCTGCAACAGGGCTCTTGCGTAAAAGAGGGCATTACGTGAGCTTCAAAGATTTTGCAAGAATAGGAATACCGTTCACAATTTCGGCTGTCCTGGCGGGATACGTATCGCTATACCTAATTATGAAACCTTTTATCCACTAATATTTGACAGAGAAACAAATTACGGTATCATTGATATATGAAAAGCAGAAACATAATTCTAATACTCTTACTCTTTGCTATTTTACTAAAAGTAGGAACATTTGCATTTATTAATGTGGTGTCTTATATAGAAGACAATAAAAAAATCCAACTTCTCCAAAAAGAGTTGAAAGAACTCAACAATGAAAACGATTGGCTAACATACAAAATAAAATATGCCTCAAGTGATGCCTTTATAGAAAAGTATGCCCGCGAAAAACTCATGCTTGCTAAAAAGGGAGAAACAGTAGTATATTTCAACTTTGACGACAATACCGAAACAAAAGCTTCGGCAGAAAAACAAAGTGAAAACTTTTTCAAAAAAATGTTGGATAAACTCTTGCATCTTTTTCAAAAATAAATAATATTATATAGGCGTATGGGTAAAGAGGAAATAATCGGAACTGTGGTAAGAATTATGCCTTACGGCGCTTTTGTAAAATTGGACGAAGGTGGTGTTGGGCTGATACATATATCGCAGTTTGATGATGAGTTTGTTGAAGATGCCCATGCCTTTATAAATGTTGGCGAAAAAGTAGTGGTAAGAGTTATTGGCAAAGGCAAGAAAGGGAAACTTAACCTTTCCTTTGTAAAAAGAATTAGTAATGAAGAGCTCAAACAAGAAAAAAGAGACGAGTTTGAGCAAAAAATAAAAAAGTTTTTGAAGGAATCGCAGGATTCTTTATCGGACTACAAACGTAGGTTGAAAAGAAAAATGCGTTCCTAAGTGGCGGCGTAGCCCAGAGGTTAGAGCATCCGGCTCATACCCGGAGTGTCGAGGGTTCGAATCCCCCCGCCGCCACCACTCTTGAACAAACTATTATTTTCTATTGAAAAATTCCGCAAGTGCCTCTTTTTGAGTTTTTTTAGTGGTCACAAAAACATTAATGCCATAGTGATTTTCAAGCTTCTCTTTCATTTCATCTGAAATATTAAAACAGATAAGAGTTTTAATATCGGCAAGAAGATTGACAAATTTTACTATATTGTCGAAAGTTCCGTCTTTAAGTAAACTATTCTCTCTGGCAGACAAAAAATTTCCATACTTTGTATAAACCATATAGAACTCGGCTTTATTACATTCCTTAGTCCACACATTGCCGTTTCTATCCGTTGCAATGGCAATATGCTCGCCTTCCTCCTCTTCCTTTTCAATCTCTTCAAGATAACCGTTCAGTTGATCTTGATAAATAAAATTCTCCACACGCATTATTACTTTTTTTACTCCGGGGACTTCCTTTACGGCACCTCTGATCATCAACGCAAGCTGAACTCCGATAGGGCAATCGGGAGTCGTAGGCATAAACTTAAATTGCACAAGCCCGTTATCCTCATCCACATTAAAATCATACACAAGCTTTAAAGAGACTACATCCTGCCTTAATTCAGGGTCTTCAACTTTTTTCAGAGCTTCAATAATCTTATCTTTTAAATTCATTAAAGCCTCCTTTGAATTACAATTTTATTCAGCTATAATTATACGTATGAGAAAAATAATAACAATACTGCTAATATTTTTCCTTTTTTCATTAATATTCGCCCCGGCAAGCGACACGTTTACAAACGCAGCAACTAAAAGTCATGCCCTAAACATAGCCCGGAATGCAAAAGGATGTTCGTTGCAAAATCCGTTAATCAAAATAGAAAGAGCAGCTGCTTACTACGGAGAAGACGAAAACACGATTAAAATGCTTTCCAACGAACTTGAACTTTTTATATTACAAACAAGATTTCTCCCGAAAAGAATCGTCAATTACGCTTCTAAGAAAACATTAATAGCGGGATATGTTTCTTTGCTCGAATTCGACGGAGAAAAATCCGATTTTGTTAAATATAAGTTAGATAGCGCAGTAATAGGGGAAAATACAAACTGGCAAACAAAGATTATGGACATATCAAACAAAAATTATCGGAAATATCTTTTGGCCCAAATTCAGAATGTATTTGACAGCGGCGCTCAGGGAGTATTTTTAGATACCGTGGATGATGTTGACGATTATCCGCGACTAAAAAACGGAACAATAAGTTTTATAAATTTTCTTCACGAGAAGTACCCGGAAAAATTCATTATTGTCAATAGAGGGTTTACTATTCTTGACAAAATAGTTAACGATATTCAGGGAATTCTTTTTGAAGATTTCGGCACGTATTACAGCTTTAAGGACAAATGTTACAAAATTTTCGGCAAGGATGATATCGACTGGGAAAATAAAATAGCAGAAAAACTTGAACTTTATCAATCGAAAGGTAAAATCAGAGTAATTGCATCTGGATATGCAAATTCGCCGTTTTCCATACTCACACTGTATAGCGAAAACATGGCGAAAAAATACAACTTCGCTTTCTATTGCTCGAATCTCGAGATCACAGAAATCTGGTTTAAATTTTTCTATCCTTTTCCTCCCATAGGAGGTGCCCTTGCAGAATGAAATACAAAACGATTAGTAAATTCTCACAGGTAGAGCAAACAATTAAAAAATCAAAATTTATTGGAAGCGCAATGCCGGTAAACTCAAAGGGAGAAGCGGAAAAATTTATAGGAGAAATATCCGAAAAATTCAGAAAAGCGACACACAACGTATTTGCCTATAGAATAGGCGTTGGAGACAAAGAACAATTTTTATACAGTGACGACAGAGAACCGTCAGGGAGCGCAGGGCTTCCCACGTTCAACGCCATCAAAGGAAGTGAAGTTACAAACTGTGCAGTAGTTATAACAAGGTTTTTTGGAGGAATTAAGCTCGGTATCGGTGGCCTTGTGCGTGCTTATTTTTCAACGGCAAAAGCAGCGATAGAAGCCGGAGAAATTGTAGAGATTGACATAAAAAGAAGCATTAAAATCTCTTTCCCTTATAATGAAGTAAGGCTTGTTATGTATTTTGTGCATCAATTTGACGGAAAGATAATAAACGAAGAATACGGAGAAAAAATCACATTAACTGTTTCTTTAAAAGAAGATTACATAGAACAATTTATAAAATCCATAAAAGGAAAAAGCAAAAACGTTATTTTTCTTTGAAAACAGGGCATATGCCCCTGAACTCACAAGTAGAACATTTACCGTTAGGCCTTGGCTCGAAATCACCTCGTAAAATCGCTTCACCGGTTTTTACAATCTTTTCTTCGCTCTTCTTGAGAAATTCCTCTTTCAAATCAAAGGTAATTTCTTCGTTAAAACGAACAAAAAACAGCGAAACGCTATTTACATTTTCAATCCCTAACGCTCTTTTTGCCGCCATATAATAAATAGCGGGCTGCAAAAGATCTATTTCCTTGAAAAGTCTCGGCAAAATTCTGTTAGTTTTGTAGTCGATAATCTTAAAACCGTTGTTATCCTCATCAACCCTATCAATTCTTCCTATGACTTTAAATTCACCCACATTGAAAGAAAAATTTTTTTCCACAAAACGTGCCGGTTTAAAACCAAAAATATTCTCTCTGTAAAATTTAAGCAAAATTCTTCTTGCCTCTTCCTTTGCTTTCTCTTCCTCTTTCTTGCTTTTGTATCCTACGGATATCCAGTTTTTCTCTAACAGTTCGTTCAAATACTCTGACGGTGGTTTCTTGAGGACTACAAAGTTGTGTTCAGGGTGATAAAATAGCTCAAGCACTTTATGAATGGTGTTTCCGAAACTAAAATAACTTCTCTCCGCTGTGGGAAGTTTATCGATATATATAAATTTGTATCTGAGCGGACACGCTTCATAGATAGCAATTCTGGAAAAACTTAAATGGAATTCTTTACTCTGTTCCATAACTGTAAAACCTGTTCTTCGACGGTTGCCAGATCGCCGCTATTATCTATAACAAAGTCCGCACGGTGAATCTTTTCTTCTATAGGCATTTGTGCCTCAATTCTTATTAACGCTTCGTCTTCCGAAATATTTTCACGCTTTCTTAACCTTTTCAGTTGCAACGCTTTAGGCGTATAAACAACCCATACCTCATCGGCAAACTTATCCCAACCCGCTTCAAAAAGAATAGCGGCATCAACAACGACAACCTTAATCCCTTCTTTTGACAAATCATTCAAAATCTTTTTTAACTCTTCGGTCATTACCGGAATCATAATTTCATTAAGCTTGCTCAGGGCTTCCTTATCTGAAAAAACATAATTGCCAAAAGCTCTTCTGTCGAATCTGCCGTTTTTAATAAACTTATTACCAAACGTGGAGATAATTTTATCCATTACTCCGCCTTTATTTTTTCGCTGAATATCTTTTCCGATATTATCCATATCAATAACAACCGCACCAAGATTGCTCAATATTTTAGAAACCTCGCTTTTACCGGAAGCAATATTGCCCGTAAGCCCTATAACCTTCATGCCTTTGCTTCCTTTAAATTTTTCCCGTATGCAATGTTTACCTTGAGCGGAACGTTCAGTTTGTAAGCATTTTCCATCTCTTCCTTAACCGTTTTTAAAACATCCCTAAAATTACTTTCCTTTGTTTCCACGATCAGTTCATCATGAATCTGCAATAGAATATGCGTGTCCGTTCCTTTTATTCTGCCAAAAAGATTCACCATGGCAAGTTTTATAATATCGGCGGCACTTCCCTGGATAGGCGTATTTATTGCTATTCTTCTTGCTTCTTCCCTCATTCTCTGATTACTACTATCAAAACCCTTTACAATTCTTCTCCTCCCCAAAATCGTTCGCGTTTCACCTTCTTTTTTGGCTTTGGAAACAAGAAATTCAATGTAGTCCCTAACTGTTGGAAAGCGGGCAAAATACGCATCTATATATTCTTTGGCTTCTTCAGTGGAACAATTTAACTGTTTAGCGGCACCGTACGGAGACATTCCGTAAATAATTCCGAAATTTAATATTTTTGCTCTTCTTCTCATTTCCTTTGTCACATTCTCTTCCGGAACGTTAAAAACAAGCGAAGCGGTACGCGTATGAATATCAACATCGTTCAAGAAGGCTTCAATGAGATTTTTATCCATGGAGAGATGCGCAAGAACTCTAAGCTCTATCTGTGAATAGTCGGAACTAATCAAAATATAATCTTCTCCGCTACTCACAAAGCCCGCACGAATTTTTTCTCCCCATTCAGAATGCGCAGGAATGTTCTGCATATTAGGATTGGAACTTCTTAACCTACCCGTTATCGTCCCAAGCTGATGGAAAGTCGTATGAAGCTTAAAATCGTCTTTGGAGACAAGCTTTGGCAAAGAATCTATATAGGAAGATTTTAATTTGGACAAATGCCTGTATTGAAGGACAAGCGGAATTATAGGGTGTGCATTAATAAGCTCGTTAAGTACATTACTGCTCGTAGAATAACCCGTTTTCCCTCTTTTCAGGGGAGTAATACCAAGCCCGTCAAAAAGTATATCCGCAAGTTGCCTCGATGATAGAATATTGAAAGAAATTCCGGCAAGATCAAATATTTTTTTCTCTAACTTAAGCAGTTCGTTTTCGATATCTTCCTTCAATTTTTTGAAATACTCAGTATCAATCTTTATACCGGTCATTTCCATATCGGCAAGCACTTCTGCAAGAGGCATCTCAACGGTGGAATAAAGATTACTAAGCCCCTTTTCTTTCAGCACATCTTCTTCGATATACGAAACGTCCAACATGCATTTTGCCTTCTCGCTCAAAGTTTCCGCCTTGCAATTTGCTCCGAATTCATCGGCAAGCGCCTCCACATCGAACTTTTTCATATCCGGATTTATCACGTATCCGGCAAGGGAAACATCCAAATGCACATTATTCAATTTTATTCCGTAAACTCTGGAAAGTTTAAAAAGTTCTTTCAGATCAACCACTTCTTTAAGTTTCTCATTTTCCAATGCCTCTTTGAGTAATTTTAACGCACTGGTATCTGTAAACAGCTCCGCTCCGATTACAAACTGTTTCGAGCAACCCTTATCGGCAATAGCAAATTCGGTTATGGTATCGTTTTTGCTCTTTACAATAACAGACATTCTACCGTCCGATTTGTCTATTTTAAGTTCCGGATTTAAATTGAGTTCCCTTATCAGGCTTTTAAATTCAAATCTTTTAAGAATATTCAAAAGTTCTTCTTTGTTAAATTGTTTTACTTTCAAATCTTCGATATCAACGTCTATAGGTACATCGTATATAAGTTTGCACAATTTCTTGTTCTGAATGATGAGATCTTTATTTTCCACTATCTTAGCGCTATTTTCATTTTCGATCACTTTCTCGACCGTTCCGTATTTGGAAAGAAGTTTTGCAGCTGTTTTGGGACCAATTCCAGGTACACCTTTAATATTATCGGAAGGGTCTCCTCTCAAAGCCTTGTAATCCGGAATCTGTTCCGGGAAAATCCCCAACTCGGATTTAAGTTTTTCACGAGTAAATTCTTCGAGTTTGGTAACTCCTTTTCTTGTAACTTTTACTCTAATTTTATCAGTAATAAGTTGCGTCAAATCCATATCGCCCGTAATAATAACAGTTTCTATTCCACGCTCTTCCGCTTTTTTTGCAATATGCGCAATCACATCGTCTGCCTCAAAACCGTCAAGTTCAAATACCGGTATGTTTAATGCGGATAGAAGCTCATGAATGGTTCTAAATTGCTCGGAAAGTTCGTCCGGCATTTTTGGACGCTGCGCCTTATAATCTTTATATTCCGCATGACGCACGGTAGGAGCTTTTCTGTCAAGTGCAATTGCTATATAATCCGGACTTTCATCTTTAATTACATGCAAAAGCATTCTCATAAATCCGTAAAGGGCGCCCGTTGGCTCGCCATTTTTCGTAACAAAATGCGGAAGGGCAAAAAAAGCCCTGTAAAGAATACTACTTCCGTCAATTAAAACAAGTTTCTTCATTTCATCCCTCTTTTCTCGTATATAATACAGGCAAAATCTCTTTCACAAAATATTCTCGAATTTTAATCGTTTAAAGTATACAAAACATCGTAATTAACGGCGGGAATACTGGATGCACCTTTTCCAACAAGTAAGTATTTTCTTCCGTTCACTTCGAGCAAAACGGCATATTTTTTGCCGCACGATACAAAACCAAACTTCATACCCTTTAAGATAATAGTGGAATTTAAATTTGCAAAACGTATGTTAGTTTTATTCCTATTTAGTCTCACAAAAGCGCTTTCAAGATCGGAATCAGAAGGCGGAATTACAACATGTTCCACTTTAAAATCATCTATAAGATACACACTACTTGATTCTTTATCCGCAAAAGGCGCGTCGAATATCATCAAATCTATTTTATTTACACCATGCTCACTTAATACTTTTTCGATAGAATACAAATCCGCTTTTTCGCTTTTAAGGCTCGTGGGTGAGGAAACATAAACGGCCGTTTGCCTTTTAAGAATAAGAAATCCGTCCTCACCTTCCAAAGAAATAGGATAAATACCAAGTGCGGGCTTCAATATAAAAGGAAGTGCTACTATACCAAGAAGTGCAACAATCGTAATATATTTCCACCGCTTATTGGTTTTAAAAGCAAATATAAAAATTGCAAGAAATGAAAAATATGCAAGTAGGAAGTAGATGTTAAACGAAACATTTAATTTTGCATACGGCAAATTGTAGAACAAAAAAACTATTTTGTTTAAAATTCGAAAAGAAAAATTCGTTATAGGGGCAAAAAATAGCGCACAATGCAAACCGCAAAGCGAAAATAACAGCTGAAGAATACCTATTGGCATCAAAATATACATCAGCGGAATTACAATGAGGTTTGCAATAAAAGAAATCACGGATAAAGAATGGAAATAAAATGCAATAATAGGAAATAAGATGAGCTGAACCGAAACAACTTCCGATAGCATTCTGAACAAAAAATGTTTCGGAAAAAAGGAATAAATAATCGGAGCAATCACCAACAATCCCAAGATTGCAGCAAAAGACATTTGGAAACTTACGGTAAACAGCGCAAGGGGGCTTAAGAGAAGTATGGCAAGTGCAATCAGAGAAAGCGTATTTATTGGAATTTGTTCCCTGCCGACTGCAGTAGAAAGTGCGGAAATGCCATACATAAGGAACGCCCTAATAGCAGAAACTCTGAACCCTACAAGAAACACAAAGAGAAGAACAAGCAAAATGGAAAAACTTTGATAACCGCTTCCGAAAGGAGTAGTTATTTTATCAATACTCTCGCCCAAAATGCCAACGTGTAATCCGGAAACTGCAAAAATATGAGCGGTACCGGTACCTATAAAAGGCTTTTTTTCATCATAAGACAACGATGAAATACCGCAAATTGACGAAAGAAAAAGCATTGCTTCGCTACTTTTCATAGAAAGATACGTATTCTCTTCTATCCTCTTTCGCATTTTGGAGAAAAATCTGAAAAACGCATAACTCTTTACTATTTTAACGTCATCCGCATAAATTATATATTCATTTTTATTGAGCTTATTAATAAAACCTTCCGTAGGAATTTTCTTTAACTCTCCGTATATATTTACCCTGGAGTAAGATGGCGGAGGATCAGACAGAGCATACACTTTGCCAAAACCGGAATATTCTTTTCCGTTTATCGTAATATGAGATATACGAAACGTATTGGGCCTGCTCGTTTGCTTTGAAAAATCAGATACCGTAGCGGTGATGGAAATTTTCCTCATACACAAACTATCAGGTACATCCGGCTCATAAAAAGGTTTAACTTGAGCAAAAGAAACAAGAATAGCCACAATAAAAATAATAGCGGCAAGGGTTTTTAAAATTACTTTGTCTAAAAACGATATTAAAAATACGGCAAGAAATAGAAAAAACAAAAATAGCAGTGTGCTGTGAAAAT
>JALSNB010000299.1 GCA_026987225.1 Caldisericaceae bacterium | reverse complement strand
TAAAAAAAGAGTTTGAGGAAGAAATGAAAGAAGGCGTTATAGAAAGCATCGGAGAAGAAAAGAAAGACGCAATTGTTTCCGCAGTGGGGGCAGGCATAAAGAGTTTCCCCGGCATTTCAGGAAAGGTTTTTTCGATTTTGGGAAGGAACGGGATAAATGTGTCTGCAATAGCGCAGGGTTCTTCCGAGTATAACGTTTCCTTTGTCGTGAAAGAACGTCTTTCGGAAAAGGCAATGAACGTGCTTCATGCCGAGCTCGGGCTGGATAACCCCGATTTTAAGGGAAGAAAAATCGTTAATCTGTTTCAGTTTGGCGTTGGAAGCGTGGGCAGTGCGCTTTACAGGCTCATAGAAGAGAAAAAAGCGGACATAGAAAAAAAGAGCGGCGTGAGGATTCAATACGTCGGAATTGCACGGAGCAGCGGCTACGTAATGGGAAATGTCGAGCGATTTGTGAAGAAGAACGGTTTTAACTTTAAAAACGGACGTTTACCAGAGGAAAAAATCCTTTCTCTGCCGCAAAACAGCGTTATCGTTGACGTGACAAACAGCGATAAGCTTACCGGCTTTCTGATAAATGCGGTAAACAGAAACATAAATGTTGTTACTTCAAACAAGAAAAACCTTATCGAATTTAACAATTTCCTTGCGCTGAGAAACGGCAGGGGCATTTTTAAATTCGAAACAACCGTAGGTGCGGCACTCCCTGTTATCAAAACTCTGAATTCGATTTTGCAGAGCGGTGATACGGTAGAGCGCATAACGGCGCTTCCGAGCGGCTCGCTGTCGTTTATATTCGCCCTTGTAAATTACGGAAAGCCCCTTGCTGATGCGCTGAAAGAGGCAAAGGAAAGGCATTACACGGAACCAAATCCGATGGACGACTTGAAAGGCACGGATATTTTCAGAAAGGCTAAGATACTGCTCCATGTTTTGGGCAGGGACGACGAGGTGCATTTTAAAGAATTCGTTTCCGCAAGTAACGAGGAGGAATTTTTGAGAGGTGAAGTAAAAGCATTTGAGAAAAAGATCAAAAAGCTCATGCAAAAAGGTTTTGTTTTTCCGGTTTTGGAGATAGGCAAAAATGCTTCTGCAGTGCATCTCAAAGCGTTCGGCGATAACTCTCCGTTTGCAAGTTTAAAACCCGGGGAGAACCTCTTCGAAATTTACACAGCTCGTTACGGCGACGTGCCGATTGTGATAAAGGGGCTTGGTGCCGGTGATACGATTACGGCGTCCGGTGTTTTAAACGATATCATAGAGATTGGGAGGGAGTTATGATTGAAGTTTCCGTTTTGGGTGCAACCGGTATGGTAGGGCAAAGATTCGTTCAATTACTTTCGCACCATCCGGATTTTAAAATCGTTGCGCTTTTTGCGTCTGAGCGAAGAAAAGGGGCGCGCTATGCAGATTCCGTAAACTGGCTTGTTTCTTCCGAAGTTCCTGCAGATGTAGGTGACATTCGGCTTGGAGCGGTCGGTGACAGCGTTCCTACAAAAATTGTGTTTTCGGCTCTTCCCTCCGATATTGCAAAAGACGTTGAAGAAGAGCTTGCCATAAAGGGGTATTACGTTTTTAGCAATGCCAGTTCTCACAGGTACGACCCTTTTGTTCCCATAATGGTGCCGGAAGTAAACGAAAGCCATTTTGAAGCGGTTAAATACCAGAAGGGAAAAGGGTTTATCATAACGAATCCGAACTGCTCTACTGCGG
>JALSNB010000298.1 GCA_026987225.1 Caldisericaceae bacterium | reverse complement strand
AGCCCTATAATGCAAAGCGTTTTTCCTTCAAGCTCCATATTGGGTTCTCTGCTCATCCATCCGTGCCAGTAGCCTTCTCTCAAGTCTCTGTCGTTTCTCACTATACATTTTGCAAGCGCAAGGATCAGCCCGAACGCATGTTCCGCAACGGACAGTGCGTTTCCGTGAACATTTGCAAGCATGATTCCTCTTTCTTCCATTACGTCATTAAGATCGAACTCGTCAACACCCGCGTAAGGAACTTGAATTAGTTTCAGTTTTTTTGCCATATCGAGGTATTTTTTTGGTATCGGTCCGGAAATTACGGCATCTGCGTTTTTCAGTATTTCTTTGATATCGGATTTATCTCTGTATAGAATATTGATTTCTTCATTCAAACCCGCTTCTTTTTTCGCTTTCTCAAAAAGTTCGTTCAGATATGCGGGGTGGGGTAAAAGTATCCCTACCGTTTTCATTTAACACCTCCTTATTTTGAGACAAGTTTAGCAAAGTTGCCATTTTTTAAAAGTCATCTCTCAAGCTCTTTTACAAGGTTTACATACGCTTCAACGGATTTTTCAAAGAGTTTTCTACCCGTTTCCCTGTCTCCGTTCTGGCTGTCGCTTATTATACCTGTTTTGGTTATTTCTTTTGTTACGAGGTCTTCTGAAACAAAATAACGGGGAAGTTCGGTTTTTTCTTCGGTGAGCCACTCTTCGTGCACAAGGTTCGGTGCGAGGAACATAATCATCGAAACTTCTCCCCTTCCCGCATGCCCGGCGTTATCGTAGAGATCCGCAAGTTCCTTAAATTTCCACCACGAACCGACTGCAAAACGGGAGTTTTTAAAAACCGGAGCGACTTCGTCTATTGCGCATCGTATCGGTGAAACGTTTCCTCCGTGTCCGTTGACGAATAAAAATTTTCTGAAACCGTGTTTGTATAGTGATTTGAGATAATCGACAATGACTGCGGTAAGGGTTGAAGGCGAGAGCGAAATTGTCCCGGGAAACGCATATGTGATCGAGTGACAGTTGCCCGTATTTATTGTCGGGGCTACGACTCTTTTTGTCCTTTTGCCGACTTCTATCGCCATTCGTTCCGCAGTGATCGTGTCCGTTCCGAGCGGTAATGCGTCGGAATGTTCTTCTGTAGCGCCTATGGGTATGATTACCGTATCGTTATTCTTCAGGTAATTCTTTACTTCCCTCATCGACATTTTGAGAAGTTCCATTTTCCGCCCCCTCTGCTTTTATTATTTCAGTTGCTTTTTTAATATCCATTCTCATTACGTAAACGCTCCACGCACCGCTGCTACCCATAAGAGGATTTGCGAGCATATTTGTTCCCATAATGCCCGCAGGTGCTCTTTTTATCATTACGTCAATACCGTTTGATTCCAAGAGGTCTTTTACAACATCCGATTCGAATTGGTTTTTTGCAACAAGCAGCAGTTCCCATTCAAAATCCGCTTCCGAAGGCGTTAGCTTAGTGCCGCAGTATTTGCATACCGTTGCATTATCCGGGTTTTCCTTCCCGCATTTAGGGCATATTTTCATTTTTACCTCCTTCTGTTAGAATTATAATCGTTTGGAAGCTAAATAAAAATCGGAGGTAGCCATGGTTCGCGTACGTTATGCACCAAGCCCCACGGGGCATATACATATAGGCAATGCAAGGAGTGCATTGTTTAATTACCTGTTTGCAAGGCACAACAGGGGAGTAATGATATT
>JALSNB010000297.1 GCA_026987225.1 Caldisericaceae bacterium | reverse complement strand
GGTGGCTCTGATAAGTAACTTCCAAACCGAAAAGGAGTGTGATTTTGTTTTTGTATTTTTCCGATAGCCTTACAAAATCCTTGCGTGCGTTATCATAGTTGTAATAACCGTAATCCTTGTCCGTCGGGTCAAGATCCAAATGATCCGAAAATCCGATGAATTTTATACCGCGCTTTATCCCTTCTTTGAGGTATTTTTCCCCGTCTTCACGGCAATCTTTCGAAATATGCGTGTGCAAGTGCAAATCTTCTATTATTCTCATAGTTTTACATTGTATTGAAAACGGGATAAAAATCAACCTTGCGATTATTGTTAAATTTGTAATGTTCGTTTCAGAGCTTTTGCAGGCGTTTTATGGCTCTGAGCTTTTCATAATCTCCTATTTTTGCTTTTCTTATTGCATCTTTCAGGATACTGATTGACCTGTCGTACGTGTCTCTCTCCACAGGAAAAGGATAGCCGTCTTTCCCGCCGTGTGCAAACGAAAATAGTGCGGGATCTTTAAACGAAACCGGGTCTCCGTATACGAGATGCGCAATTAACGTAAGCGCTCGCAGGGTTTTTTCTCCCACGCCTTTTATCAAAAGCAAGTTTTCAAAATCTTTTGCGCTTGTTTCGTGTGTTTTTCGCAAAATCTTATTCAGATAGGTTATGTTGAAGTCAGTCGAATAAATCGGGTGGTGATACGGCATTTCTATATGTTTCAATTCTTTCAGAACGAGCTCCGGCTTTTCGTTGGATAGGTTTACTATGTCTTTTCTTGTTTTAGGAATGTCTCTGTCCGTAAGGTTCAACACGTTTTTTTCTTTTCCGCTTGATATGATACCGGAGTGCGGGTTCGAGACAAAACTTTTTACGTTATCCGAAAGCCAGTGGTATCTTCTTGCTTTTCTTGTTTTTTCCTTCATACCTTGCTGTACAACGAGCCATTTGCCGTTTTTCGTGAAAATCAAAAAGTGGTGGTAGATGTTAAAACCGTCCTGAACTGCGCTTGCGTCGACTTTTGCAACGAGGCGCGATACTCTTTGAAAATACTTCACTTTTTCTTCGCTTATTACTCCTTTTTCTCCCCATGCCGCAATATCGTAAGGCGTATGTAACCCTCTTCTTCCTTTTCCTCCGGCAAAGAAAATGCCCAGTTCTTTCTGATCGCTTTTTAACCCTTCCGCAAGTGCGCCCGTTACCGTTGTCGTGACGCCGGAACTGTGCCAGTCAAATCCGAGCGTACATCCGAAAGCCTGAAACCATATCGGATCGGAAAGCCTTTTGAGCAACTCTTCTTTTCCGTACTGAATGATAATTGCGATCGCAATCTCCCTTGCGAGTTTTTTCATTCTTTCGAACAGCCACTTCGGAGCCTTCCCTCCGTGAAGCGGCAAATCCGCATACCCCGTTCTCATAATTTCATAGTAATCAAATTTTGAAAAAAGCAAATTTTTTCTATAATTATCACAATATGAAGAGAATACTGAAATGTGTGAGATGCGGAAAAGAATATCCTGTGAACAAACCGCGGTACAGATGCGATTGCGGGGGGCTGCTTGACGTAAAAATCGTAAAGGAAAAAGATGATGATTTTTCGGATATCAAAGAGACGTGGAGCAGAAGAAGGTGCAGCAATAAAGCCGTGGATCAGAGCGGTGTGTGGCGCTTCAGGGAGCTTGTTTATCCGTTTGAAGAGGAGGAGATAGTTACTTTCCCAGAAGGAAAAAC
>JALSNB010000296.1 GCA_026987225.1 Caldisericaceae bacterium | reverse complement strand
TCAAAAACGTTTTGCTAACAATGCTTGTCTTGGCCGCATTGATTGTATTGCCTGCATGCAACACAACGGGCAAAAAAGGTGAAAATCCCGTTAAGAATCCTTCCGATTTAGTTACCAACGAAATTACCTTTGCAAACGCCCCTACGATTGTTAAATCGGAAAAAACGCTTTACATGAAAGATTTGCATTATGAAACCATAAAACTACCTGAAGAATGTGCCTCAACGGCGTGGATTGTTGCAAGCGGAAATTCCGTTTTTTTCTCCGGAGGAAGCGACAAACCTTCGTCTGCCTACCCTCCCTGCCTTACGTATATCGAATATCTGTTTAAATATAATACCGAAACTAAAAAATTTACGACTATTGCTAAGATAGATAAGGGATTTGTCCAGATAGATTGGGTCGGTGCGGATAAAAAATGGATCGTATACAGAGAGGTGGCAATCGAATACGGAGGCCCCGTTCGGATATATGCCATAAATCGTGAAAACCACCTTAAGAAACTTGTATTTGAAAGCAAGTCGAGCAAAACGCCGGAAAACACATTTAATCCGAATATCTGGCAGAATTACCTTATTTTGCCTCAAAGCGTTTTTAAAGCTACGAAACGCGACAAAGACGGAGAAATAGAAGACGGCTTATTCACCAATTCGATAAAGATTATCGATTTATCCTCGGGCGCTTCCAGAGTAATTTTCAGTAAGGTTTCTCCTTTAAAACTCGGAGGGGCGATTTTTTCCACAACTGTTAACTCCTCATACCTTGCTTTCAACTATGCCGAAGGCGGAGAACAAACGATATATCTCTACGATTTTAGCAAAGGGATGCTTAAAAAATTGTTAAGTGTGCCGCTGAAAAGTGATCCGTTCGGAAGTAAAAATTATCTTACTTCGGTGGTTCAGCTGACAGAAGATAATAACATTATATTTGAGTGCCCGGAAACCAAACAAAATGCCGTTTTCGGAACCGTAATCGCTCCGATTGAAAACATAAAACATATGCAACTGCTTTTCAAAAATATTCCTGATTATTATATAACGTGGCCTCAACACGAACCCGGAAATTATATCGCACTGGACAATAGAAAGGAAAGCTTTATGGTTATAAACCGAAATTCCGGCACTCTGACAAAGATAAGGGATCTGGGCGGATCTTTTGATTTTATCGGTGACAGTAAAATTATTTCCGAGCATTCCATTCTGATAAAGTCAAAAGGGATGGATATTCCAGCTGAAGTTATGGTTTTGTTTGATCTCAAACGGAACGGTTTGTAGTATATAAAATTTCGGGAAGGCGGAAGGATTGATTTCGTTGTATTATCTTTCCGCCTTTTTATATGGTTGAATTGACATCGGACGATGCCGAAAGAAGTGCAGTAAAAAGTGCATTTCAGAGCAAATAAAACGCAAAGGCGGTTTTTGATAAGAGACGATTCGGATTTCGGGCGTTATGAGAGGAATGCGATGCTTTCGGAAAGGCAAATTTTGCTATCGATTTTTCTCTTTCCCGCAAACCGTTAAGGAGCGAATTGTATCAGCCCTCGGCAATTTCCTTGCGACTTTCCCGCAATCGTTGTGCCGAAGGGACGCTTTCGTTTGAATTCCGTGCGGTGCGCTTGTGCGTATAGAGAGCGTATTTTACAGCAATTATTCCGTGCTTTCGGGCGATTTTTCCGTTTGCAATTTTTTAAAAACAATACTAAAATTCGTTTGGGA
>JALSNB010000295.1 GCA_026987225.1 Caldisericaceae bacterium | reverse complement strand
CTCTACCTTGCAATATTCCTTACGTTCACCGGCATAACGATCACATGGACCTACTGGGTAATTTTTCTCAGGGACATCGGGACGAGCCGGTATGCGACGGGGTATATCACGATGCTGAACCCGCTTTCCGAATTTCTCACGCTGAAGTTTATCGCAAAGCGGATACGTTTTCGCAGCACGAAATTGGGGATGTTGATTCTGGCCGTTTCTTTTCCTGTCTACGCATTTGCAAAATCACCGCTTGCCCTTGTTCCTCTGCAACTTTTCTCAGGAATCGGATGGGCGTTTATGTATTCGGGCGGGCTTAGCGACATCATGCGGATAAACAAAGAAAAGGGGACTGCAAGCGGGCTTTTTCAATCCTCGGTGAGCATGGGAAACATCGTAGGGCCGTTTGTTGCAGGCGTCGTATTCTTTGTATTCAAGAGTCTGAAAGCGGAATTTTTGTTTGCGGGGATTTTTATTTTTGCCGGTTTTTCCTTTCTACTGCTTAAGGATATACTCTTAAAGAAAAAATTTTTACCGAAAGGAGAGTAAAATGAAAAAATTAGGGCTTGTGCTTTCAGGAGGCGGTGCAAGAGGATTTGCACATATCGGTGCGATAAAAGTACTTGAAGAGCATGGCATAAAACCGTGCTGCATTGGCGGGGCGTCGATGGGTGCGATTATCGGTGCAACGTATGCAAGCGGCGCTTCTGCAAGCGATATGGAAAATTTCGTAAAAAATTTTGTTTTCGATAGGGTACTCGATGAAAAGTACCCGCTTTACAAAATGAGCAAACTCGAGCGGACAAATATAAAATTCCTTAAGTATTTCAGCGTGGGCGTTTCGATAAACGGCCTCATAAGGAGAAAGGCGTTGGACAGCGGGCGAAAAGTTCAATACGCCTTAAAACAGCTCATAGGCGATGTTTGTTTCGAAAAACTGAAAATACCGTTTGCATGCACTGCAACGGATATGCTGAGCGGAAAGGCCGTTGTTTTGAACAAAGGAAAAGTGTATATGGCCGTGCGGGCGTCAATGTCCATTCCCCTTGTATTCGAGCCTGTGGAATCGGATGGTATGCTGCTTGTTGACGGCGGTGTGGCAAGCAATGCACCGTCTTTCATAGTGCGTGATATGGGAGCGGATGTTGCAGTGGTCGTTGACGTGAACCCGCCAGTGGAACGCAAAGAGAAAAAAGACTTTAAAAATCCTCTGGAAATAGTGCTGCGTTCTTATCAAATCACGCTCGAATACCTATACAGAAGAGAACTCAAAGAGGCCGACTACGTTGTGGATGCACACGTGAATGTCGACACGTTGGACTTTTCCAAGAACGAGGAATATGTTAAAATCGGAGAGAACGCAATGAGAAAGCATATCAAAAATATAGAAAAACTTTTGCGTTCCGAATAAATGAGGGGTGTGCTATGATTATTGCAACCGACATAGGAAATACGAACATCGTCGTCGGATTTATGGAGGAAGGCGACGTGAAAAAGGTTTTCAGAATAGCGACTGACAGAGGAAGAACATCCGACGAATACAAACTTCTTATAGACGTTTTTATGAGGGAGGAAGGGATAGAAAAATCCGCAATCAAAGACTTCGTAATTTCGTCGGTTGTGCCTCCGCTCGTTCCGATTTTCAAGACGGTTTCCAAAAAACTACTCGGAAAAGACGCATTTGTTATTACGCCGGACTCAAAACTCGGATTCCGCCTCTGCGTTGACGAGCCGAAACTCGTCGGAACGGATAGGCTCTGCGACGTTGCTGGCGGCAGGGCGATTTTCCCGAAAGGTAATGTCTGCGTTGTGGATTTCGGAACGGCAACTGCATTCAACATCATCACAAAAGATAACTGCTTTATCGGCGGGCCGATAGGAGTCGGCATCATATCCGCGGCAAACGCGCTTTTCGTAAAAACTGCGAAACTTCCGAGAATCATGCTCTCTCGCCCGGAAAGTGCGATAGGCAAAGACACGGTTAGCGAAATGCAATCCGGCATTGTGCTGGGGCTTTCCGGTATGGTGGACAGGCTGATAGAGGAAATCGAAAAGGAACTCGGGGAAAGCGTGCGTGTTGTTGCGACAGGCGGCATTTCTCACGTGATGAAAGGCGTGAGCAAACGGATAGAGGTGTTTGACAGGGCGCTTACGTTAAAAGGAATGTATGAAATTTACAAACTCCAAGATAGGGGCGATTAACCCGGAACCGAAGATTCTGCTTGCTCCGCTTGCGGGCTTTACTGATTCGGCTTACAGAAGAATCGTAAAGAGTTTTGCAGCGGGCATTGTTTATACGGAAATGATAAGCAGTATGGGCATATTCTACGGAGACAAAAAAACGCTCGACATGCTGAACTTTTCCGAAGAGGAACGCCCCATAGCGGCACAGATTTTCGGTAACGTTCCGGACAAACTCGCATATGCGGCGGCTTTTTTGGAAGAGCGGGGATTCGATATGATCGACATCAATATGGGCTGCCCCACTCCGAAAATCGTAAAGAGCGGTTCCGGTGCGGCGCTTCTCAAAGATCTTTCTCTCGTTAAAGCGATTGTAAAAAGCGTTCGCAAGGCGATACGCATTCCGCTTACCGTGAAAATAAGAAAAGGCTTTTACAAAGGGCAAAACGTTGCAAACGAAGTTGGAAAAATCGCGGAAGGAGAGGGGGCCGATGCGATTTGCCTTCACGGGATTTTTGCGGAGGAATTTTTTAAGCCCGAGTGCGAGGATTGGGACAGTATCCGCTCTCTCAAAGAGAACGTGAACATTCCGGTTATCGGAAACGGCGGCATAAAGAGCGAGGAAGACGTTTTGAAGATGTTCGAAGAAACCGGTGCGGATTATGTGATGGTAGGCAGGGCGACTCTCGGTGCCCCGCACTTCATAAAGTCAGCTGATACCTACATTAAAACGGGGAAAAAATTTACTCTTTCATTAAAAGAGAAATTATATATAATATTGAGACACATAGAGCTTGAAGTGGATGATAAGGGAGAGGAGCGAGGCATTAAAGAGATGAGAAAGATTGTTGCACATTACATAAAAGGCATGAAAGGCGCCTCGCACTACAGGGCCGAGCTGAACGGCATAAGCACTAAGAGCGATATGGAGAAAATGCTTTTTGAAGTATTCGGCAAATATGAGGAGGCGTAGTATGAGAGAAGAAGAGATGGTTGAGACCGATTCGTTCGTGATGTCTCAAAAAGGATACGAGGAATTAAAGAAAAAATTGGAATACCTCAAAACGGAAAAGAGGAAAGAGGTATCCGAAAAAATAAAACAGGCAATTGCGTTCGGAGACCTTTCCGAAAACGCGGAGTATGACGAGGCGAAAAACGAACAGGCGTTTTTGGAAAGCGAAATTGCGCGGCTCGAAGCGGAGCTGAAGCACGCAAAAATTATCGACGAAAATGAAGTCGGCGTCGATAAGGTGAACGTAGGTTGCAGCGTCGTAGTAAAAGACATCGACAGAAAAAAGAAATTTACTTTTTACATCACCGGCCGCCTCGAATCGGATCCGCTCAGCGGGAAAATTTCGTGGAAATCCCCTGTGGGCAGTGCGCTTATGGGGCACAAGAAAGGTGATACCGTTGAGGTGAAAGTCCCCAAAGGCACGGTGAAGTACAAAATTTTAGAGATACGGAAAGGCTGAAAATGGAAAAGTACACGCTTAACGACATAGAAAAACAGAGAAAAGAACTCGTTTTGAACTTAAAGGCAATGGGCGTAAACCCGTTCGGCCACAAGTTCCTTACAGAGTATTCCAATGCCGAACTCAAGGAGCGCTTTGAAGAGCTCGGAGGCAAAGACGTTGCGGCAAAAGGGAGGGTAATGGCAATTCGCGGCCACGGAAAAGCCGCATTTGTCGTTATAAAGGACTTTAGCGGCAAAATTCAGCTCTACTTCAGGTATGACAATCTCGGAGAAGAGAGATACAAATTTTTCAAAAAGGTAATCGATACGGGTGATATTATCGGAGTAAAAGGCCCTCTGTTCAAAACGCACACCGGAGAAATCACGGTGGAAGTGAAAGAGTTCGAACTGCTCTCAAAAGCGATAAGGGTATTGCCCGAAAAATGGCACGGGCTTAAAGATCCGGAAATGCGCTTCAGGAAGCGGTATCTCGATCTCATATCCAATGAGGAGTCGATGCAAATTTTTATCACAAGAAGCAGAGTAATTGATAGGATCAGAGAATTTTTAAAGGGAAGGGAATTTTTGGAAGTGGAAACTCCGATGCTCCAACCCGTTCCCGGCGGCGCCACAGCAAGGCCTTTCGTTACGCATTACAACGCACTTGATCAGGACATGTATCTGAGAATCGCACCGGAGCTTTACCTGAAAAGGCTCATAATAGGCGGCTTCGAAAAGATTTTCGAACTGAACAGGAATTTCAGGAACGAGGGCATATCGGCAAAGCACAATCCCGAGTTCACAATGATGGAAGTTTACTGGGCTTATGCGGATTACGAAGAAATGATGAAACTCACCGAGGAACTCATTCATTTTGTTGCCCTGAATGCGATAGGGACGGATGTCGTGCTTTACAAAGGCGATGAGATTTCGTTGAAAGCGCCTTTTGCAAGGATTCGTTTCGAAGATGCGTTCGAAAAGTATGCCGGTGTTTCGATGGATGAGTTGAGAGATCTCGAAAGGGCAAAGGAAGCGCTTAACAAGTTAGGTATCAAGATGAACAAGCCGCTTACGTTCGGA
This sequence comes from Caldisericaceae bacterium, assembly GCA_026987225.1. GTDB lineage: Bacteria > Caldisericota > Caldisericia > Caldisericales > Caldisericaceae > S016-85. The sequence goes on along the minus strand of JALSNB010000295.1, from coordinate 2,988 downwards.
AATGTCGTAAACGAAATATTCGACAAAAAAGTCGAGGTAAACTTCATTCAACCGACGTTTGTTTACGATTATCCGCTTGAAATATCGCCGCTTGCAAGGCGAAGCGATACGGATCCGCACATCGTTCAACGTTTCGAACTGTTCATAGGCGGAATGGAACTTGCCAACGCATTTTCCGAATTGAACGATCCGATCGATCAGTTGGAGCGGTTCGAAGAGCAGGCAAAGGCAAAGAGTCAGGGCGAAGAGGAAACGCACGTTATGGATATCGATTACGTTGAGGCGATGGAGTACGGCCTTCCGCCGACTGGCGGGCTCGGTATCGGTATAGACAGGCTCGTCATGCTGCTTACGGGCAAAGAGTCCATAAGAGAAGTGATCCTTTTCCCGCAACTCAAGAAAAAAACGGATGGGGAAAAAGAAAAGTAAAGAGTATGTATGCACCGTTTGCGGATACAGGTCGCCGATAAAGCTCGGGCGTTGCCCGGAATGCGGCAGTTGGAACAGTTTTGTTGAGATTGAGGAGAATCCTGCGGAAGAAGAAAGCATTAAGCCGGCAAAACCGGTTTCCATTGCCTCGCAGTCCGTTAAAGCGGTTGAAAAAAGAATAAAAACGGGTTTGAAAGAGTTTGACAGAGTCCTTGGCGGCGGTATCGTCAGGGGCTCTATCATTTTGATAGGCGGAGAGCCCGGTATAGGGAAGTCCACTCTGCTTTTGCAGGTTGCGGGAATCCTTGCCGATTTCGGAAAGGTGCTTTACGTATCCGGCGAAGAGTCTTATCTTCAGATAAGGATGCGTGCGAACAGGCTCGGCATAAATAAAGAAAACCTCCTTGTCCTTACGGAGCAAAACATGGAAAAGATAAAGGCAACCGTTCTTTCCGAAAATCCGTCCCTTGTCATTATCGATTCCGTGCAGACGATGCAGACAAAATATGCCGAGGGCGCACCGGGTTCCGTTTCTCAGGTAAGGGAATGCACCCGCATTTCTACGGAAATTGCAAAGCAGTATGACATACCCGTGATTCTCGTGGGGCACGTGACAAAGAAAGGCGGAATAGCCGGGCCGAAAACGGTTGAGCACATAGTTGACGGTGTTTTTTATATAGAAGGCGAGCGTATGGATGTGATGAGGCTTTTCAGAAGCGTAAAGAACCGATTCGGAACAACGAATGAAGCGGGCATTTTCGAGATGCGCGAAAAAGGGCTCGTCGAGGTTGAAAATCCCTCTCTTGCGTTCATTTCGGACGGAGGTGTTCTTCCGATAGGTTCCGCAATCACTGCGATTGTGGAAGGCACATTGCCCATTTTCATAGAAGTGCAGGCACTCGCAACACCCACGTATTTTCCCATGCCAAGGCGCGTTGCAAACGGCATGGATTACAACAGGCTGCTTCTCATATCAGCAATTTTGGAAAAGAGGATGCACCTAAAACTCGGAGGATACGACATATATATGAACAGCGTTGGCGGGCTGAAACTTTCCGAACGCTCTTCCGACCTTGCGGTTGCCGTTTCGATTATGTCTTCTCTGTTCGAAAAGCCCGTAATGGAAAAAACGGTGATTTTCGGCGAACTCGGGCTCGGAGGAGAAGTGCGTCCCACAGTCGGCGCGGAAAGGAAAGTAAAACAGGGAAAGAGGCTCGGGTTTAAAAACTTCGTTCTGCCCGAGTTTTTCAAAGAAAAAGTCCGTGAGGAAGGCGTAAACCTCTTTTTTGTAAAGAACATCGAGCAGGCAAAGGAAGTGCTTTTTTAAGTGGATATTTCCGTAATTCTCGTTGCTGCGGGCAGAGGCAAGCGGCTCGGCGGAGTTGACAAAGCGTTCGTAAAGATAAAAGGCAGGGAAGTGATTCTCTACTCGTTAAACGTTTTTCTTTCGATGAGTTCCGTAAAAGAAATCATCGTTGTTCTGAACGATAGCAATATAAACAAAGCAAGGACGTTGATAAAGAATGAGAAAGTGAGTTTTGTTCTCGGTGGAAAAACACGTGCGGAAAGCGTGAAAAACGGTGTTATGGCATCACATTTTCCTTTCGTTCTGGTGCACGATGCGGCACGCCCGTTCATTCGCAAGGAATTCGTCGAGCGTATCGTTTCGTCGATAGGTGATGCGGACGCCGTTATTCCCGTTTTAAAGGTAAAGCCCACGGTAAAATACGTGGAAGACGGCTTTGTCAAAGAGACACTGAATCGTGAAAAGCTTGTTTTCGTGCAAACTCCGCAGTTTTTCAAAAAAGATGCCTTGATTAATGCCTACAAAAAGGTGACTCTCAGCGGAATAACGGACGAATCGATGCTCATAGAAAAAGCGGGGGGCAGGGTGAAAGTTACGGAAGGAATTGAAGAAAACCTGAAAATCACAACACCTTTTGATTTAATCGTTCTCGAGAGTATAATTAAAAAATGGAACTGAAAATAGGTATAGGATACGATTCGCACAGGTTTTGCGAAAATAGAAAGCTCGTTTTGGGAGGTGTGGAAATCCCGTTCGAGAAGGGACTATTGGGGCATTCGGACGGTGATGCGCTGATTCACTCGATTATCGATGCCTTGCTTGGTGCAGCACATCTCGGGGACATAGGAAAAATGTTTCCCGATAGCTCCGATGAATTTAAAGGTGCGGACAGTATGAAACTTTTGAAGCGTACATACGGGGCTGTTTCGGATAAGGGATACGCCGTGATTAACATTGATTCCGTCGTGATTTTGGAAAAGCCAAAAATTGCCGCACTTACGGATAAAATGGAGAAAAATATTGCTTCCGCACTTTGCATTCCGGCGGAAAACGTTTCCGTAAAGGGCAAAACGAACGAAGGAATGGGTTTTGTCGGAAGGGGCGAAGGAATTGCCGCAATTTCGACGGTTTTGTTACGGAGGGAAAAATGAAAAAAACGTTTGTAAAGGAACTAACGTCCGGAGAAAGTATAGAGGAGCAGTTTGTCGTTCTCGAAAAAACGCTTGAGAAGGCAAAAACTGGCAGAGTTTACG
>JALSNB010000294.1 GCA_026987225.1 Caldisericaceae bacterium | reverse complement strand
TGAAAATGTTAATACTACCGGCATTGGTATTCACGGAGTCGGTAACGGCGTTACAACCTATTGGACTCCGAACGTCGGTGCAGGTATTGTAGGGAACGGAACCTATTTAGGGTCGGTGGGTTTTACCGAATATAATGATGAAAGTGCCGTAGGTGTTTTAGGAGAGTTTACCGGTAACACCTCTACCAATGCTACAGGTATTTTAGGATACTCCATGCCGTCCGATTCTAGTGGCTTTGGCGTACGTGGTCACGGCGGAAAAGTAGGCGTTTACGGCTATACCGATGATAATGGAGACTACGCAGTTTTTGCCAACGGCGATCTAGGTGCATCAGGAAACAAATCTTTTGTCATCGACGATCCGCGGGATCCGGCCAATAAAATCCTTAAACATTTCAGCATCGAATCCGATGAAGTATTGAATGTTTACCGCGGCACGGTTCAGCTGGACCGAAACGGTGAAGCCGAAGTACAAATGCCGTCCTATTTCAAAGTCATAAACCGGAATTTCAGTTACCAATTGACGCCAATCGGCCAAGCGGCGCCGGGCTTATATGTCGCGCGTGAAATCGGCAACGGGAACAGTTTCCGCATTGCCGGCGGAAATCCCGGACAAAAAATTTCCTGGACGGTTTATGCCGAAAGAAACGATCCTTACCTGCAACAACATCCCGAAAGACGCCGCGTTGAAATAGAAAAAAGTCCCAAAGAGCGCGGAAAATATATCCGGCCTGAATTATACGGTCAACCCGAGGAAAAAGGTATGTTCTATACCAAAATTCCGGAAATCAAAAAAGCCAAAGTACCTGCTCCGCAAACGGATAAAAAATTAAAACACCCCGTAAAAACCCGCTAATTTTTGTCATTTAAAAAGTTTTTTGTTAGCAGGCGGGACGGTATTTGACAAATACCGTCCCGCCTGCCTTATTATACGTGCTTTCCGATAAAAGGATGTTTCGGTTAATCTTACCAAGCCATACAACACCCCTAGCCCCCTCTCGTAGAGGGGAACGTGGGGACGGGAATTTAATAATATCTTTTAAGCGCAATGTTGAAAAGCTCCCCTCTTGGAGAAGGGGCCGGGGGTGTGTTTGTGCGTGCTGTTGATACTTTATTTTTCTATCTTCTGCTGTAATATGTTGCCGTTTTTTTAGTTAATGAGCGGACAAGACGGATTAATGACACACCCCTAGCCCCCTCGTAGAGGGGAACAGTGGATAGGAACCATATAATTTATTTTAACGCAACACTTGGAATCTCCCCTCTTAGAGAGGGGCCGGGGGTGTGTTTGTGCGTGCTGTTGGTGTTTTGTTTTAGTTTTCTGTTGAAATTGATTGTGTTTTTTGTAGAAGGGACGTGATCGGCGGAGCGGGTAGATTACACACCCCTGGCCCCTCTCGTAGAGGGGAACGTGCGGACGGAGCGGAAAAGAAACACACCTCTGGCCCCTCTTGTAGAGGGAAGTTAATATTTTACTTTTTCCATCGATGAAAAAGTAACAAAAAATCTAGCCTTAGAAAAATCGCCTATACTTATCGGCCTCGAAGCTAAAATAAAATAACTCGGTTTTGCCAAAGGCAAAACCTCAAACAGATTTTATTTCTTTACGCTTCTTCGTTGTAAGTATCACGGCGATTTTCCTTATGGCGAAGGACACTTCTTGCTGTTGCGGCGAAGTGTTTGAGTAACGGATCGAATAAGAGACACACCCCTAAC
>JALSNB010000293.1 GCA_026987225.1 Caldisericaceae bacterium | reverse complement strand
TCATCGGCCAATATCAGACGCGGATGATTTACAAGCGCACGGGCTATGGCGACTCTCTGCTCTTCTCCTCCGGAAAGTTCGGAGGGATAATGTTCGGCACGTTTTTCCAGCCCGACTCTCCTCAGAAAACCGGAGTGTTTTTAAATTTTGAAAACGGGAAAAGCAAAATCGATTTATTGCAAGCCAAGCGGAAAAGTTATAATCTATCGGATCAATCAGGTATGGAAAGTGTTACGTTATCAACAGTGAGCCTCTTTTTGAGAAAAAACGTAAGAACCATCGTGCCTAAGATTACGACTAAAAATATCCGTATTAAAGCGGGAGTCACTATATTACCGGTTTTACTTTCTTTTAAAAGTATATGATTCATGATAAATGAACCGGAAAAGAAAAGCAGCAAAACAAACCCCATAAGGACACCCTCGAAAAGTTTGACTCTTTTTATTATAAATCCGAGAATGGAAATAAGGAAAGATACGGCAATTGCAAGCAGAGGAAAAATAACAAACCATAAAATTAAGAAGTAAGAATTGTAAAATGAGGATTTTGTAAAAATATACACAAGAAAAAGAACGAGTGGATATATAACAAAAAGAATAAAAACCGACATTGCCGAAATTCCAAGCGAAGTTCCTATCCACAAATCTTTTAACGGTATTCCGTTGGCAATTAAAAATTCAAATCTCCCTTTCATCTTCTCATTGGCGAGAAATTCCTGAAAAACAAATTCGGCAAAGAATCCTATTATGGCAAGAGGAATCATAATTCCCATTGTCTGAAAAGTAATTCTTAACTGCAGCATCTTAAAAGCATTTCCAAAACCGCCGCTCCTGCTCAGCGTATTACCAATTGAAATGTAAAATGTATACAATGCAACACCAATTAATATAATTGACTCTATAAGCATCATTTTGGATTTTATTGCCATATACACATTATATTTTGCCACTTTTCCAATCATTCGAATTACCTCCCGACTCCTCTTTTGTAATATCCATATACATTCTTTCAAGAGATTTTTGTTTTTCTTTTATTTCTTTTATCAGATAACCTTTTTCAATTGCAATTTTTGCAATTTGCTGCGTAAAATTTCCTTTATCCCTAACTTCTGCAATTAACACAGAGTTATTTATTTCATAAGGGATATTTTTACCAACCAAATATTCCTCGAATTCCGAGAAATTCCTTTTATTTCCAAGGCCGACTTTAACGACAAACAATCCTGTGCTTTTAATCGAATCCGAACTGCTTGAGAAAACGATTTGCCCTTTATTAATAATCAATACCCTGTCAGCAAGTTTTTCCATTTCTTCGAGATCGTGAGACGTAACGAGAATTGTTCCGCCGTTTTTCTTAAATGCAAGTAAGGTTTCTCTGATGTCAATTCTCGATTCCGTATCTATTCCGGAGTTCGGTTCGTCCAATACGAGTAATGCCGGATCTTTCACCAAAGAGAGTATAACGGACAATTTTCTTTTCATACCTTTCGAATAAGAAAAAACCGGATACTTCAGCGATTTTTCAAGTTTAAACAATTTTGCATATTCCACCGCTTTTTCAATCGCTTCTTCCCTGCGAAGTCCCCATAAATAGGAAGCGACGGATATGTTTTCGATTCCGGTTAATTTGTCCCACAAAACATCTTTTTCGAGAACGGCTGATATTTTACGGATTGAACTCTCACGGGACAAAGGGTTATTACCGTATACACAAACATTTCCGCTGTCCGGTACAA
>JALSNB010000292.1 GCA_026987225.1 Caldisericaceae bacterium | reverse complement strand
GTTGTTTGAAAAAACGGTAAAGTTGCTTATAAAAATTTTTGTTTATAATTTTGCTTTCGAATTCGAACAAGACAAGTGGAAAAAGTAGTAATTTCCATATGTTTTGTTAGAGAGGACAGTTGAAATGAAGAGAAAATATATAGTGCTTATTTTGGTAATTATACTTTCTTTCGGTATCGCTATGGAGATACATTTTAGGGTTGTACATTCGGCAAAAGTAATTGATCAGAGTTCTGTTAAGCTCCCTGAGTATCATTTGCCCAAAGGATACATTACAAAACAACAAGCGATAAAGATTGCAATGAAAGTGGCAGAAAGCAACTTGCATCATAAGCAAGTGCCTAAAAATCCGCAATGTGTGTTATTACCAAGAGGAATTGGAGAAAATTTATTGTACGGCGAAGAAAACATCCTCTCTTATAAGAAATTTAAAAAAGGATTTAAAAAAGGTAAAGAGAATTTTATTATACCATCTGAGTCTGATTATGAAGCACGGCTAAACGAGCTTATGTATTTTGTTATCATTGACGTGAACAGATATCCTGACGAAGTTTTTATGAGACTTCCTCCGTCATGGCACTCTCCAAAGCTCATTGATGGTAAATGGGTTACTACTCAGGACACTTATGAAATTGATGCGGCAACTGGTAAGATAGTAGGGCACGGTTATTATAGCACTGTAAGGCATATCTATCCAAAACAATAATATATATTCGTTTAGTTATAAGATTTTCCTTGTTATAACAAAATTACAGTGAATATAGGTTAAAGGGGTGTTCAAAAGCATTACTCCGTTCATACATACAGCGACGCTCTTTGCGATTGGTATTACATCACCGTTTCGCAAACATTTGAGGATATTTGTCTCGATCAATAATACGTCGAACAGCAAGGATACGTAGAAAGGGATTATTCATGGATAATATTTTATTACTAATGGCAATAAATTCGTTTATTACGTAGCAACTTGATTTGAACCGAGAACGTTTGTCGGTAATATGTTTGTTTGGTTTTATCAAAACTTGAACAATTTCAAATTGCAGCGTGGGAAGTCAAAAGTACTTTTTAAAATTTCGATAAATGAAAAAACTTGCAAGAATCGTTAAAAGGAGGGTTTTTCTATCGGAAGATTCGAGCGATTGATTATTTTTGAAAAACACTCATAATGTTATTAAACAAAATATACAGGAGGTAGGCCGTGAAAAAAATTGTGTGGTTTGTCATTTTCGCACTGATATTTTCATTTAATCCGATGCTTTTCGGTAAAGCATTCTCTCTAAGCGGAGAGAGTTGGGCAAGGTGCATAAAAATTGGAAACGCAAATCAAATTTCAGGTGAAGGAAACTATTTTCAGGGCAAATTGTTCGTTAAAAACAGCGGATCCGAAATTATCTTAGTGGGAACGGGAAACAACGGATTTGTGGCACACTTTTCCGAAACAGGAAAATTGAAATCTTTTTATCCGTTAAGTATTTCCGGAGTTACTTCTCTGTTTATAGACAATAGCGGACGTATTTTCTTTGCTTGTTCCACGGAAGAGCCTCCCGCAGTATCGCCTGCACGTGTTATAGAAATCGACAAAGGAAAAGTTGCCTTGTCTTTTGCGTTGTTTGCCGAAAAAGGAGTTCATATAAACAGTATTGCAAAATTTAATGACAAACTGATTCTCTGCGGTTGGGTATCAAACGGCAATAGCGAGTCTTATCCTCCTACGGATTCTCGTTGCTTTACGGCAGC
>JALSNB010000291.1 GCA_026987225.1 Caldisericaceae bacterium | reverse complement strand
CTCATACGAAAAATACATGCGGGAAGTTCCGGCTTTTAACTTTTCTCCGCAATGCATAAAAAAATTGTTCCAATGCTGCAAATAGTTCTAATCCCTATAGCCGTATTTGCCTCAATATTCGGTATGTTCAAACTGCTGTCGAAATTCTCGCTAACAATTGCATTTTCTCTGTCCGTTCTACTTGCTTGCCTTTTTATATACGCTTATTTTATAGAACCGAATATCCTTACAATAACATACAAAGAATTAGAATTTGCAAATTTTCCGTGCAAAAAACCCGTTAAAATACTTCAAATCTCGGATTTGCACTACAATACGGACGGTATTATATACGAAAAAGTTCTGAAAACAGTTAAAAAAGAAAATCCGGACTTTGTAGTAATTACAGGGGATTTTATCGGCGACTCCGGCAAAAGCGACGTTGTAAACTACTGCAAGAAAATCGTTAATTTAAAAATCCCAGTATATGCGGTAATGGGAAATTGGGATCACCATGAAAAGCCCGGCGCAACAAAGCTCGAAATAGAAATCAAATCGGCCGGTGTAAAAATTCTACCCAATGCAAACGAAGAAGTATGTAAAAACTTTTTTATTGCGGGAACGGACGATCCGTATTTCGGATATGCAAATCTTAGGGAAACGTTTAAAGGTATCCCACCCAACGCCTTTGTTATTCTTCTTACACACTCTCCTGACATTATTTACGAAGCGGCAAAATACGAGCCGCAACTTATCCTGTGCGGACACACACACGGGGGACAGGTAAAAGTGCCTTTCGTTAAGGCAATATACGTTCCGTCAAAATACGGCACACGTTTTCTCGAAGGAATGTTTAAAATCGGGAAAAGTTATATGTACGTGAACAGAGGCATAGGGGAAAGCCATCTGCGAATACGTTTTTTATCCCCTCCGGAAATTACCGTATTCACATTAAGAAAAGAATAAATCGGAATACTTTCTTCTCCTCAAAAAATTTCCGCTAAATATTGACATATCCCGCATTTATGATAAGATTTAAACCGGTAATGGGGCAGTAGCTCAGTTGGGAGAGCGCATCCCTCGCACGGATGAGGTCAGGGGTTCAAATCCCCTCTGCTCCACCATACGGTTTTAAAAATTCACCGATAAGTGCCACCGCTTCTTTTTTTGCGCGCTCAAAATCTTCGCTGTTTATCCAGTGAACGTTTTTTTCTTTTTTGAACCATGTAATTTGCCTTTTGGCAAGGTGCCTCGTGCGTTTTTTTATCTCTTCTTTCGCCATATCAAGGCTTAACTTTCCTCTCAAATAGGCAAGAATTTCCTTATACCCTATCGCCTGAAGTGCGGTTTTCGACCACTTGCCGTATTTCTCTGATAGCCTTGCAACCTCTTCTACAAAACATTGCTCAAACATTTCATCTACGCGTTTTTCAATATCCCCGTATAGTATGTCCCTTCTTTTGATTAAACCTATTTTCAAAAATTGAAAATCCGTTTTTCTGTTTTCCACTTCGGAAAGCCTTTTACCTGTTCCTCTGTAAAACTCAATAATTCTAATCAGCCTTTTTCTATCATTTTTTCCAACTCTGTTTGCAGAGAGCGGGTCAATTTTTTCGGCAGCCGTTCTAAGCTCCGAAATAGGAAGGGCGGAAAGTTCCTCTCTCAATTTTTTATCCGGCGGAGCAAAATCCTCCACAGGAAAACCTTCGGTAAGAGCACGTATATAGAGGCCGGAACCACCCACAATAAGCGGATAATG
>JALSNB010000290.1 GCA_026987225.1 Caldisericaceae bacterium | reverse complement strand
AGGCCGGTGGGGAAACCAGCACCGCCTCTTCCCCTGAGTTCCGATTTTTTGATTTCCTCCAAAACGTTTTCTCTGCTTTCCGAAAGCGCCTTTTCGAGTGCCGTGTATCCGTCGCTTGCAATATATTCTTCAATGCTTTCCGGATTGATAAGCCCTACGTTTCTTAAAACGGCTCTCAGTTGGCTTTGCATCACTTCTTCCGATTTTGTTATGCCGATTTGCACTTTTTGCTTTTGCGGATTTTTTGCAAGCCTTTTTACGATTCTGCCTTTTAGCAAATGTTCCGCAACAATCTCTTTTATGTCATTTACGCTGACAGGTGCGTATATGATGCCTTCCGGATAAACGGCAAGCGCAACTCCCGTTTCTTCAAATCCCAAACTGCCCGTTGGGATTACGGCGATTTCGTTTTCAAGCCCGGCATTTTTGATTTCGTTTATCAGTGCTTTCTCAACGTCCTTTGCCCCTTTCATCAGGCTCTTCGAATCTTCGGCAACAAGGATATGGCTCCTGTAAATTTTCACTTTTTATCACCTTCTCTCACCTTTTTCAGAATTTGGGGGATTTTCTCTTCGGTGAGGTTTCCGAAAGCCATCTCGTCTATCATCATTGCAGGCGATACGGAGCACATGCCCAGACAGCTGCTCTCTTCAAGCGTAAACTCGCCGTCTTCCGTCGTTTCTCCGAAATCGATTTTCAGCTCTTCTTTCAGCTTGTTTACGATATTCTCCGCACCTGCGAGGTGGCACGAAAGGTTTCTGCATATGCGGATGATGTGCTTTCCTCTCGGTTTTACGGAAAACATCGTGTAAAATGTTGCGACACCGTAGATTTTTGCCTCCGGGATCTTCGTTTTTTCCGAAAGTTCCTCAGCCTTTTCCCTGTCCACATAATTTTTGCCGCCTAATGACTGAATCTCGTGCAGCTCGTCAATGATAGACTTTTTTGCCATTCTCCTTTCCTCCTTTGCCCGCATACATCGTGCAGACGCCTGTTGGGCACTTTTTATCAATTATATGCGCAACATACTCGTCTTTAAAGTATCTTATCGTTGAGAGCACGGGATTGGGTGCGGTTTGCCCCAGTCCGCACAGAGATGTGAGCTTTATGAGTTTTCCCATTTTCTCCAATTTGTCTATGTCTTCTATTTTTCCTCTTCCGGACGAAATTCTCTCCAGTATCTTCAGCATCTGCCTCGTCCCTTCCCTGCAGGGCACGCACTTTCCGCACGATTCGTCAACCGTGAATTTGAGAAAGAACTTTGCAACGTCCACCATACAGCTCGTTTCATCCATTACGATGAGCCCGCCGGAGCCCATAATCGTTCCGAGCGGCGGGAGCGATTCGTAATCCATAGGAACGTCGATGTGTTCTGCAGGTATCACTCCGCCTGAGGGGCCGCCTGTGAGCGCTCCTTTGAACGTGTGTCCGTTCGGGATGCCGCCCCCTATGTCAAATATGATTTTCGAAAGCGGCGTGCCCAGTGGCACCTCGACGAGGCCGGTGATGTTTACTTTTCCTGCAAGTGCAAACACCTTCGTTCCGGGACTCTTTTCCGTTCCGAACCGCCTGAAGAAACGTGCGCCTTTTAAGATGATAACGGGCACATTCGCAAGCGTTTCCACGTTGTTAATTACGGTTGGCTTTCCGAACAATCCAGACACTACGGGATACGGAGGCTTTTTTCTTGGCTCTCCCCTCTTTCCTTCTATGGAGTTTATCAGGGCCGTTTCCTCGCC
>JALSNB010000289.1 GCA_026987225.1 Caldisericaceae bacterium | reverse complement strand
TGGGAACGTAGGGGCGCTTTTCCAACGGCACTTTTAAATCGACAAAAAGATCCTGCAATTTTTTGGTACCGTTTTCTATACGTATTTTATCGCCTTCGTTTCTGAAACGCACAATAAGAGGTAATGGCAATTTGTCAAAATCAAATATGGCAGTTTCCTTAGACGGCCTAAAATTGCGAAAATCATTTGTTATCTCGGTAACTATCCTTGCAGAAATTTCCTTTATCACCGTTTCGCCCGGAACATTAACAGGATACCGAGCGGATACGGAAAAAGGATGTGCTTTATCTTCTTTAACATAAAAATAGCCGTTCTTTTTTATCAGAAAGAGATTGCCGTATAGACTCATTTTATTTGATAGAGGAGTTTCCAAAAATTTAATAACACGCTCAACTCTGTCAAATCCCGAACTGTCACCCAAAAGCAGTTTTATGATTCTTCTTTTTTCAAAAATAGGCAAAGAAAGGAAAATCCGTATGGAAAAGCCGCTTTCCGAACGGATAATTTCAATATCTTTTTTAACTATATCGGAAAGAAATCTATCCTCTTCTAAAAGCAAAAGCCCCATTCTGAAAACACGCTCTTTAAAATTTTCGTTCATTGCGGTAAACAGGGGAACGATTTGATGCCTGATTTTGTTTCTCAGATACGTAAGCGAATAGTTCGTAAGATCGGTTCTATACAAAATCTTATTTTCACGAAGGTATTCCGCAAGCTCTTCCCTGTCAATCGGAAGAATGGGATGAATTATTCCGTTAAAGCTTGCGGGTTTAATGCCCGTAAGCCCGTTCAGGCCGCTACCTTTCAAAAGGTGCATAAGAACGGTTTCGACAAAATCGTCTTTGTTATGCGCAAGTGCAATTTTGTCAAATCCTTTCTCTTCTTTCAGATTGAACAAAAAGCGAAACCTCTCCGCTCGTGCCGCTTCTTCAATAGAGATCTTCTTTTCTTCGGAAACTTTTTTTACGTCCGATTCGCCGTAAAAGAAAGGAACGCCTAATTCGGAGGACATTTTCCTCACAAAATCACACTCATCTGCAGCTTCCTCACGGAGCTTATGATTAAATGAGGCAATTGAAATCGAAAATCCAGTTTCTTTTTTCAACTCATTCAAGATATGAAGCATAAAAACGGAATCCGGCCCTCCGGAAACACCAAGCAGAACGGAATCGCCTTTTGATATTAACTTAAACTCTTTTATAAAATCCGAAACTTTTTTCTTTAAACTCATTTTTTCAGCATCTCCGAGAATAGATTCAAAACGGTTTTCCACAAAGGCTCGTTTTCCTTTTTGCCGAAACGTTTGGAATAGTCTTCCGCAGCTTGCACGATCCCCACATCTTTTCCCGCCTTTTCGCTGAGATACCATTTGTGATCCAAAATTTCGAGGTATATCTTGACCGGATTTTCACCCGGAAAATACTGTTTGAAAATTCTTTTTGCGGGAAGGAACCTATGCTGATACCAATGCCGTGCAGCCTCGCTGAGTTTAACTTCCTTTCCTTCCGCTTTGGAAAGCTTATGCCTGTAATGCAGGATTTCCCTGAAAATCTTCTTTGCCTGCTCCGGAGTAAACGAAACGCCGAGCATATCTTCAAGCATCTGAACAAACCACCCTTTTCTCGGAGTGACAGGCTTTAACATCACTTTTAATTTGGGTGAAATCCTCTCCGGCTTTATCGTATATCCCAAAAGGAACAGATCGTCAATTCTCTTTATCAACTTAAAATATTCTTCGTCTCC
>JALSNB010000288.1 GCA_026987225.1 Caldisericaceae bacterium | reverse complement strand
GCCACAAATCCCCAGATAGCTCCCTGTGCGGTTGCTCTCTTCCAATAAAGAGCGCCGTAAACAGGCGGAGCAATCTGAACGATGTATCCGTATCCGCCGAGCAATAATGCAACAAGACTCTGCCCGCCGAAAATCGCAATGAGATATGCAATTGCGCCGAAAATCACGACAGTCCAGCGAAGCGCCAGGATTTTTGCTCGCTCGCTCATTCCCGTTTTATTCGTCACAATGACATCTTCCACAAATGTCGAAGCGGCACCGTGTGTTACGGCATCGGACGTGGACATGGCCGCCGAAAGGGCGCCTGCTCCTATGATAGCGATCAGCCACGGCGAAACTTTCAGAGTTGCAATCATGTAAGGCAAAATTTCATCCGCGCTTTTTAGCGTTCCGAACGGAACTTTCATTATTCCGGCAAATCCTATGAACAGAACGGGAATCATCATTATTTCGAAAGTAGGATACAGCATCGTGGTTTTTTTAATCGTCTTTTGATCTGTGGTATAAGATTTCATAAAGAGGTGAGGCCACATCGTAAATCCGATTACCGAAACAAGTATTGCGGTGGAATAAGCCATACGCGTCATATGCGATCCCGCTTTGCCTATTACAAGATGGCCGGGCAACTTTGTGGCAATCTGTTTGAACATTTCTCCGGGCCCTCCGTAAAGATGAAAAGGAAGATACAGCCCGATTACCCATGCAACTATAAGCATTAACGCAGCCTGCAATACGTCACTCCATGCCGCTGCCCTGACACCGCCGGTTGCAACATACACCACAACAATTCCGTATGCGATAAGCGCTCCCAGCCAGATCGGAACGTGTCCGGAGGTAAGCGTTGTAAACACGTAAGCCGTTCCTTTAATTTGCAGAGCAAGATATTGTAGGAAGGCGAGTTCGGCAACAATTGCAATAAGAGTGGGCAACGCTTTGCTCTTATATCGTTCTCTCAAAAGATCGCCTTGTGTATAGAGTTGGAGTTTTTCTCCGATGCGTGCGATTTTAGGCCCTATAAAATACCACGGGAGAAGGCCCATGGCACCGTATGACAAAATGTAAAAAGCAGGAGCTCCTTTGGCATAAGCCCATCCCGGGCCGCCGAGAAAAGCAAACGCACTGAAAATTGCGCCTCCCATAAGGAACCACATTATGAATGCATTCAATCCTCTGCCTGCAACCGTAAATTCTGCAACCGAAACCTTTCTGCCCTTACCGGCAAGCAATCCTATGTAAAGCGCAAACGCAAGATAAACAAGCATTACTCCCAACGGTATGAGCCATTCGGAACCTGTCATTTCCCCTCACCCCCTTTGATCACATCCAGATAATACAGTATGATGACACCGACAAATTCTATCATAATCCACATTACGATCCAGAACATAAGAAACGGCATACCGAGAACGATCGGAGTCGGCCTGTTGGCAATCTCCGCAAGAGGAAAAACCTGAAACAGAAAGCAAATTATAAAAAAGATTATAAAAGAGGTATATAATTTCTTCTTTTTACCTTTTAACGTATTTTGATTATTCATCTCGCAACCTCCTTTTCAAAAGTTTTAATCAAAGCATGTGATATAACATACCTATCTCGCTTTTTCCTTTTTTAACACCTTTATTTCTTCCGTTTACCCAAAAAATATCCGCACCGTATGCGCCGATCAAACGTTTTTTCGGCAAACGGCCCGAGGCCGCTCAACTTTCCACCGTTTTTCTCCTTTTTATCACCTCCCTTTTAAGCA
>JALSNB010000287.1 GCA_026987225.1 Caldisericaceae bacterium | reverse complement strand
GTTGTTACGTAAAAAGATACTCCTAACGCATTGACTATTATGGGAGGTATTGGTGCAAGAAAGGCCGGTTTTTTCTTTCTACCAAGATAGTAAGTGATAAGAGCCGCAATAAGCGTAAAGGTTGTTCCGAAAACCATATCGATTGGCCCGAACGGGGAGCCGATATTCGCAATAAAACAGCCGATTGTTAGCCCCCAAACCGCTTCAGGAAATATATACGGTAGCACTGTAAGTGCCTCTGAAATTCTAACCTGAATTTCTCCGTATGCAAAAGAGTAAGTAAGATATGTAAGTGCAATGTAAAGTGCCGCTATCGCACCGGCCCTTGCGAAAAATTTGAGGCTTTTACTCTTCACTTTTACTTGGTTCTCCTTCCGAATATGCTTCTTCTTTTCGGCTTTTCTTCTTTTGGAGGTTGATTATTTTGTTCTTCTGATTGATTTTTATCAATATTAGCTTTTTCTTCGTTTGTTTTGCCTTCTTTTTGCTGCTGACTTTTTAATGATTCGAGCTCTTTTTTTGTATTCTCCAAATTATTTTCCAAAACCGCCTTTTCTTTTTCGCAGTTCTTTTGTGTTTCTTCCAACTGCTTCTTCAGAGAGTTTTTGTCTTCTTCTAACTGTTTTATCAGTTTATCTCTGCTTTTAATCTCTTTTCGATATCTTCCGATTGAGCCTGCATACAGGATGAGTGAGATTAACCACATTGAAACAAATCCCGCAAAGAATGCAACTATTGAAAATAATCCGGCCGAGACATTGGGAAAGGACCAACCAAGAAATTTTAACGTGATAATCACGTTATTATTCTGCAAAACAAAGATAAGGCTTGCAATTAGGATAATGAGAAGAATCGTAAGAAAAATGCTAAATTTTTTCATTTTTTACCTCCTTTAGTATCTTTTTTAAATTATATCCCAATTGTTGTTATTTGCAATAAATGATAGTTTAATATAATGAGGTAGCAAAGGAGGTTTTAAATGGATAAAAATCGTTCAGGCAGTCTTGCCTATGCAGGTTTTGCGTTTATTACGGCATTGATAGGATTTAATTGGTTTATGTGGGGGCCGCTGCTTGGCTCTACACTTGAACCTCATTACAAAGTCTCAGGATTTTTGCTTGCTTTGTTTATTTCATCAATCCCCATTATGCTTGTTTTGTTTTCTTATTTTGTAGGCAATATGGCAGATAGGGATCCCACAAAAACAACGATAATTTCCTCGTTGATACTTCTTATTACTGTGCTTGTCAGGCCGTTTACGTTATTTAACTTTTATGTTTTGCTTTCTGATCAACTCGTTTTTGCGTTAAGTGCGGCATTTTGCTTTCCTTCGTGGGCATCTCTTACTTACAGGCTTTTTGACAAAGAGAAAGCCGCTTCCAGAATTGCAGGATTCACTGCAGCACTCACAGGCGGGCAGATACTCGCTTTTCTTATCACTTTCCCCTTGGTAAATCGCCTTGGGCTTTTAACGGTGCTCTGGGTTTACGGAATTATTAGTGCTATTTTTGCCGTTTTCTATATCTTTGTTATCCGAAAAACAGAGTTTCCGTTTACTCCGAACATTACCGAACGTCCTTCGCTTATCGAAGGTGCGAAAATTGTTCTTTCCGAAAAGTCTATGATACCCCTTATGGTTATCTCCTTTCTTGATATTGGTGTTTTTGCATGGCTTGCAGGATGGTATCCGCACATTCTTGTGCAATACAAAGGGATCACCCCGACTGAGGCAGGTATCGTTAACAGTG
>JALSNB010000286.1 GCA_026987225.1 Caldisericaceae bacterium | reverse complement strand
CCCGTTCCGCTGAGCGATGCGGAATTTGCAGTAAGGAAGTCTGCAATAGTCGTTAATGCGACAACCGTGGGGGCAAACGGGGAAAACTCACTTGTAAAAGAGGAGTGGATAGACGGCGAAAAAGTGCTTTACGATTTGATATACGCACGCACTACGCCTTTTTTGAAAATCGGAAAACTAAAAAACGCTTTTGTGAAAAACGGTTTCGATATGCTTTACTTTCAATGCGTCGAAAATGTAAATATATGGTACGGAGGGAAAAATGATTGAACTTATCACTGCGGGCGAGTCCCACGGAAAAGGGCTTTTCGGCATTTTGAGGGGCATTCCTTGCGGGCTGAAAATCGACACGGATTTTGTAAACGGCATGCTTGCTCTCAGGCAGAGGGGCTTTGGCAGGGGCGAACGGATGAAAATAGAAAAAGACAGAATAAACATCGTGAGCGGCATCGATGAAAACGGTGTTTCTACGGGAAGTCCCATAGGGTTTTTCATAGATAACATCGACACAAAACTGAACGCAACAAAACGCAGTTTTACGGTACCTCGCCCGGGGCATGCGGATTTTGCGGGGAGCGTGAAATACAACTTCAAAAACCTCGCAATGCCGTCGGAGCGGACAAGCGGCCGTTTGAGCGCTTTGGATGTTGCGGCCGGAAGCATTGCCGCGCTTTTTCTTAGGGAATTCGGTGTAAAAGTTTATTTTGCCGTGGAGTGTATAGGCAAAACGTGTGCGTTTGCGAAAGACCTATCCGAAGATACATTCGAAAAGGTGCTATCTTCCGACATTCTCGCAATGGGAAAAGAAGCGGAAATGAAAGCGGAAATCGAAAATGCCGTAAAATCCGAAGATACGATAGGCGGGCGGGGGCTCGCTATCGTGCGGAATTTACCGGCAGGATTGGGGGATTATAACGACTGGAGAAACAGGGCTGACGGGCTCGTCGCACAGGCCGTTATGAGCGTCGGGACTGTAAAATCCGTTTCCATAGGTGAAAGCGGCATAACGAGCGGTGCCATTTATCACGACCCGTTCGAAATGAAAAACGGCACTTTGAAACGGCTTTCCAATAATGCGGGCGGCATCGAAGGGGGAATAACGAACGGCGAAGACGTTGTCGTGCGATTCTTCAGCAAACCGATACCCACCGTGCGCAGAGGCATCCCATCGGTTGACATAAAAAATGGCAAGAATACCCGTTCCGTGTACGTGCGTTCGGATACATGCGTTGTGCCCGCCGTTACGCTTGTTTCCGCAATGCGTATCGCACTGGTGTTTGCATCGCTCTTGACGGAAAAATTCGGAGGAGAAACGATGAGCGACATACGTGCAAGTTTTAATAATTACATAAATTCAAGGAGGGCGTTTTGGCAAAAATAGTTCTGACGGGTTTTATGGGAAGCGGCAAAACGACGATCGGCAGGGAGGTTGCGCAAAGGCTATCCCTTCCTTTCATAGATCTTGACAGGGAAATAGAAAATAGCACCGGTGCGAAAATCGGCAAAATTTTCGAAGAAAAAGGCGAAAAATTCTTCAGGAAAATCGAGCGGGAAATTCTCATTAAAACGTTGAAAACTGAAGGGGATTTTGTCCTTGCGACAGGAGGCGGTGCAATTTGTAACGAACCCGCCTTAAAGGCAGTTTTGCAAAACAGCGTGCCGATTCTTTTATACGGCGATATAAAAACGTTCTTTCAGCGTGTTAAAAACGGCACCGAGAGGCCTCTTGCAAAAAACTTTTCTCAATTTC
>JALSNB010000285.1 GCA_026987225.1 Caldisericaceae bacterium | reverse complement strand
CGTAAAACGTAATAGAAGAGCAGAAAGACGTTGTTCTTGAAATCGCAAATGTTCTGCTTACAAAGGAAACATTGCAGGGAGACGAACTGAAAAAATACCTGTCCAAGATTAAGAAAACAGAAGATAACGGTGCAAAAGAGCAGGAAAATTCAGGAAATATTCCGTCTTCTACTGAATAGGTTCGGCCCGCAGCACTGGTGGCCCGGAGATACGCCCTTTGAAGTGATGGTGGGCGCGATTCTTACGCAACAAACGTCGTGGAAAAATGTGGAGAAAGCAATACGAAACCTAAAAGAGAGAGACTTGCTTTCTCCTCTTGAGATTTATCACCTTAACGAGAGAAAACTTGCCGAAATTATAAGGCCTGCGGGATTTTACAATATCAAGGCGTCGAGATTAAAAGCATTCGTTAAGTTTTTTGCGGAAGAGTTTGATTCGGATATGGAGAAAATGAAAAAATCGGATCTGTTTGTTTTACGGGAAAAGCTCTTGTCTTTGAAAGGAATAGGCAGGGAAACTGCGGATTCCATTTTGCTCTATGCGCTGGATAAACCTATCTTTGTTGTGGATGCATATACAAAGAGGATTGTTCACAGAGCGGATATCTCGCAGAGCAACGATTATGAAGAGATCAGGAAGATGTTTGAAAAATCTTTGGGCGAGCGGAATTTTTTGGCAGAGCTGAAGAAGAGCGGTATTAAATCCGATTTGGTTTACGTTTTTCAGGAGATGCACGCACTTATTGTTGCAGAAGGTAAGTTATACTGCAAAAAAACGCCCGTCTGTTCAAATTGCCCGCTCGAAAATATTTGTATGAAAAGAGGTGTTTTGCAATGAATTCGTCCGTCGGACTTTTGAGATGTAATTCTTATGATGAAAAAGACGTAAATGAAACCGTGAAGGCAATTACAAGGCCGTTTAAAGAAGAAAATAAAGATGTGCTAAAAGGTAAAAGCGTCGTGATTTACTTTGATTTTCCCGCTCCGAATGCAAAGGTTGTTAAGGCAACAATCGATTTCCTCCGGGAAAGCGGCGTTTCCAAAATCACTGCCGGTGCTTTCCTGTTTACCAAAAACGAAGAATTTAACGAGCTGAAAACCGTGTTTAACGAGGCGGGCATTGAGTTTATTGATTTTAGCAAAGGGCAATTCGAAAAACTTACAACTCCGCTGATAAAGGAAAAAATGCCCGAGCATTTCAGAGGCTATGCGCTGCTTTCACCTGTTCAATACACGCGGGAAAAGCAGTATGACAAAATGGGCGTTAAAGGAAAGAGAATGCTGAAATATTCTTTTTTGCCGGTTGCTTTAACGGATTCGGATTACATCGTGCCTATTCTGAAATTGAAAACCTCCCCTGTTACAGGGCTCGGAGGAGTGGTTTCGTCGGTATTCGGACTCGTTCCCACAATTACACGCAATCGGATTCTTGTCAGCAAGGTGAACTATCAAATGGAGCGTGCCTTGCTCGAAGCGTATGCATTGCTGAAAGACAGGATTCTGTTTGTCCTGATCGATGGTATTCGTGCGGATATATCAGATGACGAAGAGATTAACAAAATGAACGTGATAATTTTTGGCGAGGACGGGCTTGCCGTGGATTCCGTTTCATCAGTTTTGATCGGATACCGCTCGCGTGATATTAAAACGAACAAGATTGGTGACGATATAATGCTTGGGAACGGGCTTTTCTCGCACGTTTCCATATACGGAGACAACTTTCTCGAATTCAGGAAAGAGGCAAAGAAATATTT
>JALSNB010000284.1 GCA_026987225.1 Caldisericaceae bacterium | reverse complement strand
CTCACTGCCGGCAGCGAAGCGTTTTTGGGTGCTTTTATTATTGCATATTTCGTGGTTGTCGTAAGCCGAAAGATAATGCGGTAATTTAAAAATAAGGGGGGGTTAAATGTGCAAATACGTTTTTGAAAACGGCAAAAAATGTGAGGAAGAAGCATTAAAAGGAAGCGAATTTTGCGCTTTGCATACTCCTTTTCCTGAAGATAGAAACAGCGAAGAATTCAAACGTCTTGCAGAGCTGAAAAAAGAAAAAGTCAAAGAAAAAATCGGCAGGGGAGATTTTAACTTCGAAGGGGCAATCCTTGAAAATATAGATTTTTCCGGTATGGAAATCAAAGGAGATGTAAACTTTAAAAATGCGGTGATACTTGGAAACGCAATTTTTAATAGAGCTGAAATAGGAGGGGTTGTTTCGTTTGGCTGGGCTAAAATAGGAGGGCATGCTTCGTTTAATAAAGCTGAAATAGGAGGAAATGCTTGGTTTAGAGTGGCTGAAATAGGAGGAGATGCTTCGTTTAATAAGGCTAAAATAGGAGGGAATGCTTGGTTTAGATGGGCTGAAATAGGAGGGCATACTTCGTTTGAGAAGGCTAAAATAGGAGGGTATGCTTCGTTTGATACATTGGACGTAAAAGGTAAACTCTCATTTGAGAAAGCAATATTTTACAAACCTGAAGCAGAAGAAAATGCATCACGCGCGGCAAGAAGAACGTATGAACGTCTTGGGGACAGAGAAACTGCAGACAGATATTTTTACCGTGAAATGGTGGCAAGAAGAAAGGGGAGAACGGAAAAACTAAGAGAAAGAATAAAGAAAGGGCAAGAAGAAAATGAAAATTTATCCGCTTTTGTTGGAAAACTGAAAAAAGTTTATTGGTTTGCGGCAGAAAAAAGAGAAAAAGTTTATCAATTTTTCGAGTGGTTGTTTGCGGATCTCACCTGTCAATACGGCACGAACCCCCAAAGGCCCGTTTTGATATGGCTGTTATTTGTAATCGGCATATTCCCGCTTATTTATTATTTTGGTAACGGAGTTGTTTCTTCTACGGCTCACGGCGTAAAATCCCTCGTCTCTTCCGAATACTTTAGTATCGTTACGGCAACAACTCTCGGGTACGGCGATTTGCAGCCCGCCTTACGCACGGTTTTGTATATACCTCAATTTTTCAGGATGGTTGCCTCGTTCGAAGCGATATTCGGAACGTTCATGTGGGTAATCTTCCTTACTGTGTTCGCACGTAAATATATGCGGTGACAAATTTCGAGGTTATGCCGCAAAATTGCGGAAAAAGACAAACCGTAACGGCACAAAAATCGGCCTGCAAGAAAACATAAAGTTTTGTGTGTAAAATCAAAATAAACGCAGAGCCAATTCAAGCAAAAAGATTTTGAGAAAATTCAACGTATCAAACGGTGCGAAACATCGCATAAGCCTTGCGTAAGAATATATTTTGCTTCGAAAAATACGGTGCGAACAAAATAATGCTGAAAATCTAAAATCGTAAAATTTCAACAGTGAGTATATTTTTATTCTTCTCTGTGGTAAACTGTAACGTGATGAAGAGCAAGGAGGTGTTTTGATGAAAAAAGCGGTAATAGCGGTTGTAAGTGTTATCGTTGCGGGTGCAATTGCCGTCTCTCTGATTGCAGGGCGCAAAGCGGATGCGGTTAAGGCATTCAAAGCATCTTTTACTCCAATGATTAACTCCCTTAAAATTATGCCGAAGAGCGGCACCCCGTTTTCCCTTAAAGTCAGCGCC
>JALSNB010000283.1 GCA_026987225.1 Caldisericaceae bacterium | reverse complement strand
CGCATTTTGAAAGCGGAAAAGGCGTAGGAATAGAGGGTAAATTGAAAGAGGGAGACGTAACAATCCTCAGAATCGGCGGAAAAGAGATGAAAAAAGCCGTCATAATGAGCGGAAAAGCGGTTGAGACACCGTTCTCTGCGATGCGGTGCAGAAGCCAGCTCAACGTGGAGACAAGCAAAAACGCAAAGGACTATTTTCTCAAAATGCCTCTCGGCAACCATCACGTAATAGCGAAAGGAAACTACGTAAAAATTCTCGGAGAAACGCTCGGAAAGATAGGGATGGAAACTGAGGAGTTTTAGATGAAGGCGAAAATAGCCTTAATTCTAACAATTCTTTTGATTTTAAGCGGATGCGGGAAAGGAGGTGAAAGCGAAGTGGAAAATACGATTACCGTAAAGAGCCCTGCGTTCGAAAACATGGATTACATACCGATAAAATACACGGGTTTCGGAGAAGACGTATCGATTCCTCTACAGTGGGGCAATCTGCCCGATCGGACAAAATCCGTTGCAATCGTTATGGACGACCCTGACGCACCGATCGGCACGTTTACGCACTGGATCATATTTAATATTCCTCCGGACGCGCACGGCTTGAGCGAAGGAGTTCCCAAAAAAGGCACGCTCGAAAACGGTGCAAAGCAGGGAACAAACGATTTCGGAAGGATCGGATACAACGGCCCGATGCCGCCACCCGGAAAAGCGCACCGTTACAGAATTAAAGTTTATGCTCTCGATACGATGCTTTCTTTGAATTCCGGCATACGGATAAAAGAATTTTACCGAGCAATAAAAGGACACGTAATCGGCGAAGGGCTGCTTACAGGATTATACAAACGATAATTGCCGTTATAACGAGGAAAGGAACGGAGTATTTGTGAAACTCTCCGAATATGTTCTTTTTGGAGAGCCTCAGGGCGATGATGTTTGCAAGCGAAGCAACGATAAATCCGTTTCCTCCGATATTTACCCCGTAAGCGATAATTCCGTAGTTTGAGGAATATGCCGAAACAAACACGCTTGCGGGCACATTACTTATGATTTGAGACATAAACAGAGAGAACAGAAAGAGCGTTTTTGCATTTTTCAAGTTAAGCGCATACACGGCACTTTTTATGATCGGAATGCGGGATACGACGTTAAAATCGATAAACATCAGGCAGAAAAGGAGAATCAGCATAAAATCCGAATTTTTGAAAACATCTCTGAAAAATAATAGATACACGGAAACGATCAGCAAAAGCAGGATATAGATGTAAACGGTTCGGCTCATCAGTAAAAAATAAAGTGCGATAAATATGACGGACGTTACGAACAAAGGTGTGTTTTTTATTCTTTTTTCCGTATTTTCCTCCGAAATGTCGAGCGGTTTTTTACCGAAGAAAAGCAAAACGAATGCGAAAATCACGGAAATGAGCACGATAAACATAGGTAGCATCGAAACGATAAATTTCCAAACTCCTATGTGCCATACGTGAAACAGGTAAATGTTCTGCGGGTTGCCTATCGGTGTCAGTGCGGAGCCCGTGTTTGCCGCAATAGCCTCGAATACGATTATTCTTTTCACGTCGTTTTTTATGAATTTTTGAATTCTCAGCGTTATGGGGATAACGATAAAAAGGGATATGTCGTTCGTAATGAACGCGGATAGGACAATTGTGAGGAAAACGAGCCTCATTGCAAGGAAAAGTTCGTTTTCGGAGCGGCTAACCATGTAAAGCGTGAATCCGTCAAGCAACGCGCTCATCTCAATTCCGGTCGTAAC
>JALSNB010000282.1 GCA_026987225.1 Caldisericaceae bacterium | reverse complement strand
GTAAAGAGATGAAAGTAAAAGTATTGCTTTTAAAAAATGTAAAAGGTCTTGGAAATGCCGGTAGCGTAGTCTCTGTCTCCAGGGGCTACGCCCTTAATTATCTTTTTCCTAAGAAACTTGCCGAAGAGATTTCTGCAAAAGATGCAGATAAGGTAATTGTTAAGATAAAAAACGACGAAGAGCTTAAAAAAGCAAGAGCCACGGAGCAAAAAAATATTCTGGAAAGTAAGGAAATCGTAATAAAAGCGAAATCCGGAGAGAATGACAAACTTTTTGGCTCGATTACTTCTGCTGAAATCCAAGATAAAATTAAGCGCGTTTTTGATTTAACTATAAGCAAAAAACAGATAAAGCTCGAAAAACCTATCAAGAAACTCGGAGAGTATAAAATTCCGGTAAAAATATATAAAGATATTAACGCTGAACTCAAAATCAAAGTCGTAAAGGGGGAATAAACTTTTCCATATGCCCCGGAATGATGATAAATTAAGAGTTCCACCGCATGATATTGCAGCGGAGCAGTCCATTATAGGTTCTCTGTTAATTGATAAGAATGCTGTTCACAGGGTCATCGAAATAGTAGATCCGAATGATTTTTACAGAGATGAGCACAAATATATAATTAAAGCTATATATGAGCTTTCTTCCGAAGAGAAACCCGTAGATATAGTTTCCGTAGGAGACAAATTAAAAAGTTCCGGGAAACTCGAGTTTGTCGGAGGAATGACATATCTTGCCAAACTTGCGGATTCCGTTCCTAATTCTGCTAACGCATCTTATTACGCTAAGATTGTCAGGGATAAATCTCTATTAAGGCAGTTAATAAGAGCCGGAGGCGAAATTTCCGAACTCGGTTTTGATCAAACAACCGATATAGATACTTTGATCGACAAAGCGGAGAGGAAGATTTTTTCACTTTCTCAAAAGAGAATGAAGTCTTATTTTGTTCAGATTAAGGATTTCCTTCCTCAGAGTTTTTCGGAGATGGAGACTCGTTACAAACGTAAGTCGGGGATTTCCGGTATTCCTACGGGATTTAGTGATCTTGACAAAATTACAGGCGGACTTCAAAAATCTGATCTCGTTATTATAGCGGCAAGGCCAAGTGTCGGT
The DNA here is from genome assembly GCA_026987225.1 of Caldisericaceae bacterium. GTDB lineage: Bacteria > Caldisericota > Caldisericia > Caldisericales > Caldisericaceae > S016-85. Next base: position 665 of record JALSNB010000282.1, on the reverse strand, counting down.
AAAACTTCTCTATCTGTTAATATTGCGGAGCATATTGCAATAAAAGAGAAAAAAGCGGTTGCTATTTTTAGTCTTGAGATGTCCAAAGAGCAGCTTATAGAAAGGATGCTTTGTTCTCAGGCAAGGGTTAATTTGCAAAGACTAAAGACAGGTTTTTTGACCGAACAGGATTGGCCAAAACTTACGGAAGCTTACAGTAACCTTTTTGAAGCCCGTATATTTATCGATGATAGTCCTGACGTGACGCTTACTGATATACGTGCCAAATCGAGAAGAATGAAAGTCGAGGAAGATGTTGATTTGATAATCATAGATTATTTACAATTGATACGTAGTAAAGAACGGTTTGAAAACAGAGTAATTGAAATTTCCAATATTACACGAGGATTAAAAAATCTTGCTCGTGAGCTGAACATTCCGGTTGTTGTTCTTTCCCAGCTCAGCAGGGCTGTGGATAGGCGTGATAGCAGAAAACCTGTTCTTTCGGATTTGAGAGAGTCAGGTTCAATCGAGCAGGATGCGGATGTTGTTATTTTCCTTTATCGTCCGGATCCGGATTTGAAAAACGATATAAGGCTTGATGTAGCAAAACAGCGAAACGGGCCTACCGGAACGGTAGATTTTGTTTTCCTCAGCGAATATACACGATTCGAACAAAAAGTTCC
>JALSNB010000281.1 GCA_026987225.1 Caldisericaceae bacterium | reverse complement strand
ATATTTAGACCGTTGTGTGTAATTAGGCTCTGCTGATTTTTCCCTAAAACACCACGTAATTAACAGAAAATCAGAGATATTGTTAATAAATTTTCGTAAAAAAACAGAGCAAAACTGCAAGGATTTTGTAATTTTATAGTATAAAAGTTTGCAGTTATGATAAACTATACCTCACAACACCAGATAAAACTTGAGCTATTCAAGCACCCGTTTGAGACCGAGTTAGACAAAGAAAACCGGTGGGTGAAGTTGGCCTCAGTCATACCTTGGGATAAGCTGGCAGAAGTTTACAGCAAAAAATTACAAAGCAACAGCGGTCGTAAATCGGTAAACATACGCACCGTAATAGCGGCATTGATAATAAAACACAAGTTGAGGCTTGACGACCGAGGCACCATAGAGATGATAAAGGAAAACATCTACCTTCAATACTTTTGCGGACTGGAACAGTTTACAACCAAAGCCGTATTCGACCCCAGTCTTTTTGTTGATATACGCAAGCGCTTGGGAGGAGAAGAATTTGAAAAGTTCAACCGCCACATCATAGAAGAATCGGAAAGACTAAAGCCTCACCAAGCACGCATAATAAAAAAGGATAAATCCAAGGAAGACAAACAAGAAAAACCGGGGCAAGACCAACAAGCAAACTTTCCAAATCAAGATGAAAAAGCGGACAAAGCGGACGAGCCGCAGCAAGAATATGTAAACAAAGGCACTTTAAAAATAGATGCCACGGTGGCCGATCAAGAAATAAAATACCCCAACGATGTTGCTTTGTTAAACGATAGCCGCCTTCAACTTGAAAGGATGATAGGAGAACTTTATGAAGAGTCCATAGACGGCAAACGCCCTCGTCTATATCCGCGCAAAGCCCGACAAGATTATTTAAATTTTTCCAAGAAAAGGAGAAAAAGTAAAAAGGAAATACGCCGAGAAGTTAAGTCTCAGTTACAATATGTTCGTCGCGATTTAAAAATCATCGACAAAATGCTTAGTAAGAAAAGGACACGCAATCTCAGCGATGACGACCTGATAATGTTAGATGTTATCAAAAAAATATATGATCAGCAAAAGTGGATGTACGACCACAAAACCCATAGTGTTGAAAACCGCATAGTAAGTTTACATCAATGGTGGGTACGCCCGATGGTGCGAGGCAAAGACAAAAACAAGGTTGAGTTTGGCGCCAAAATAAACGTAAGCGAAGTAAACGGATTTTGCCGGATAGACCAATTCAGTTGGGAAGCCTTTAATGAAGGCACTATGCTAAAGGAGCAGGTAGAAAACTTCAAAAGCATATACGGATGTTACCCCAAATACCTGTTGGCCGATAAGATATATCTAAACAGGGAGAACAGAAAATATATCGAAGAAAAAGGCATAAAGATAACAGGGAAGCCACTTGGCAGGCCGCCCTCAAAAGACCCTCAAACACCATCGCAGCGCTATCGAAAAAAGAAAAAAGCGGCAGAGCGCAATCATATAGAAGGCAAGTTCGGACAAGCCAAAAGAGGATACAATTTGAACAACATCAAAGCCCGATTGCCTCAAACGTCGGAATCGTGGATAAACTCCATATTTCTGGTAATGAATGTAACAAAACTGCTACTGGTTGCCGAGAAATACGGCGATATTTTTATTCGTTTTTATTCATACCTGATTTCAAAGTTCATAAAGCGAAAAAATTACCGGCCAACTTATGATTTCATCAACAAAACAGAAATATTGAACGTTTGTTGATGATAGAAAATCAGCAAACTCTAATTAGTGTCTCTTAGAAAACTATA
>JALSNB010000280.1 GCA_026987225.1 Caldisericaceae bacterium | reverse complement strand
GTATCTTTCCTCATGAAAGTTTAAATCGCATTTTTACGTTTGCAAATGTTATCTCGTCACCGTCGCTCAACGTTTTTTTGCTTATCTTTGTTCCGTTTACAAACGTCCCGTTGGTGCTTGCAAGATCGTAGAGCACGTATTGGCCGTCTTCATATTTCACTTTTGCATGTTCTTTCGATACTGCCGGGGAATTCAGAACAACGTCATTTGCCGCATCTCTTCCCACGTTCGTGAGTTCTTTGAGTTTAAAGCTGTCGCCGCTGTCAAGATCGATGAGGTATGCAAGCGGCAACTTGCTTACGTCCATTATCATGGTTTCTCCGCCGCTTTCCGTGTGTTTGCGGGACGGTGCCTTTCTTTGCCTTCGTTCCGTAGGCGCAGGTTCGCCCTTTTTCATCTTTAGCAAAAGGAATATGATTACGGCTAATGCTATGCCTAACAGTATAATCCAGAGATACATAGGAACCTCCTTTCTGTCATGTCCTGCATCGATTTCTTGCCTGCATTTTTGTATGAATTGGTTTACATAGGGATGCCCCGGGGACATCTGTCCTACTATCGTGAATTCCTTTAATGCTTTGGAATAATACCCTTTCCAGAAGTAATTAAGTGCGGTTGCATAATGTTTGTCGAGGCTGCCTTGGTGAGGCGTTACTCCGAGCTCCTTCAAAAATTCTTTGGCAAGATCTATCGGAACGAGGAAGTTAAATCCCTCTATCGTTTGCCCCGTGCCGTAATCTATTGAGCCGAACGTTGAAATTCCGATTACTTCGCCGTTTTCGTTAAGTGCCGGGCCGCCTGAGTTTCCGTGGTAAATTGCGGCATCCGTTTGCAGGACGCTCCACCCTCCGGGCATCTGCTTTATTGCACTGATAATACCGCTTGTAACGGAAGGAACGCTTGCGCTCATACCTTTGAGGAACGGGTGGAATGTAGCAACACCCGGATATCCGATGCAGAATACTTTTTCTCCTGTGGAAACATCTGACGAACTACCGATTTTTACTGTCGGAAGCTGACTGTTTGTCTCTATCTTCAAGATTGCGACGTCCTTTCCCGTTCCAGTGCCCGACGGATCTCCGGCCTTTTTGACTTCGGCCTGAAAACCTTTCTGCGTGACTGCGATACCGGGAATGGATTTTCCTTCCACTGCAAAAACAGTTTCTTTTACATTGGAAATTTGAGCGTTTTGGAGTAGGTAGAGGAAGAATTTTTTTGCAAACATTCCCGCTTCACCCTGAGGAATCCCGCCGTGCTCTACCTGATATTCCGTTTCTTTTTGTGCTACGGTTTTCAAAAGCATGAACTTCATATATTCTTTTGTGAACTTAACGACGTGTGCATTTGTTACGATGTAGCCGTCCGGCGTCACTATGAATCCTGTTCCGCTTACGCCTGTCTGTGCATGTTCTTTCCATATACCGCCCCTTTGGTCTCTCGTGAAATTCAGATTGTCATCGAATGATGCGGCAGGTGCACTTACATCCCCTTCGATGATTGTTTCAACGAAAACCACTGCGGGTTCGGTGAGTTGAGCGATTTTTGTTGCGTCCAGTTTCTCATTTGCCGCCTTCAAATTGCCAAGTGGCAGTGCGAGTAGAATCAGCGAGATAACGAGCATGGTCAAAATTTTTTTCTTCATTTTTTTGCCTCCCCTTTTCCTAAAAATTTTTTTATTATTTCTGGAATTTTGTCAACGTTATTCGTAGTAAGCCTTTCTCCGCCCTGAATATAACTTACCGAGCAGAACCATTTACCTCCGCCTTTTTTCTTTATCCTTACGAGAAAGG
>JALSNB010000279.1 GCA_026987225.1 Caldisericaceae bacterium | reverse complement strand
AAGGTGTTTTTTTCTACTGTGAGCGCATAAGCGGACAGGTGATTGAAGCCGAAAGAAAGTATTTTACGGATATTGTTTTCCCAGTCTTTCAATCCGAGGCCGGGAATTCCGTAGATCAAATCGCCCGTAAGATTTTCAAATCCGGCTTTTGTAACGTTGTTCAAGCCTTTTTCGATGATTTCCGGCGTATGTTGCCGGTTTAGCAGAAGTAAATCTTTCTCCCTGAACGATTGAATACCGATACTGAGCCTGTTTATACCTGCCGATTTCCAAGCCGCCGGTTTTTCCGGCGTTAAATCTTCCGGATTGGCTTCCAGAGTGATTTCGGCGCCTGGGTCAATCCGTGTGTGCTTATATATATAATGTATAATTTTTTCTATGTGCCGCGGGTCGGGAAGGGAAGGGGTGCCTCCGCCGAAATAAATGCTTTTTATGCTGTGTGCACGCCATTCGTTTTGTCTTTCTTGTATTTCCTTTTTCAAGGCGTCGAAAAAATCCGTTTGGTGCTCCAACCGTACACTGAAATAGAAATCGCAATAACTGCATTTCCGGCGACAAAACGGAATATGAATATACAGGCGCATGTTTTTGTGACAAATTTAGCGGAAAAAAGCGGACGGAATAATTTGTTGCCGCTATTGTTCTACGGCTCATTTCCGGGAGACATTTTTCCAACAGCCGTTAAAGGGAATTAATTGGTAAAATAGAAGAAAGAACATACCCCCAACCCCTCTCTAAGAGGGGAGCTTCTCAACGTTGCGTTTAAAATAAATTATTTAGGTTCCGTCCGCACGTTCCCCTCTATAAGAGGGGCTAGGGGTGTGTCATTAATCCGTCTCGTCCGCTCATTAACTCAAAAAACGGCAACATATTACAGCAGAAGATAGAAAAATAAAGTATCAACAGAACGCACAAACACACCCCCGGCCCCTTCTCCAAGAGGGGAGCTTTTCAACATTGCGCTTAAAATAAATTATTTAGGTTCCGTCCGCACGTTCCCCTCTATAAGAGGGGCTAGGGGTGTGTCTCTTACCCGCTCCGTCGCACAGTTCCCCTCTACAAGAGGGGCTAGGGGTGTGTCTCTTATTCGATCCGTTACTCAAACACTTCGCCGCAACAGCAAGAAGTGTCCCGTTGCCATAAGGAAAATCGCCGTGATACTTACAACGAAGAAGCGTAAAGAAATAAAATCTGTCTGAGGTTTTGCCTTTGGCAAAACCGAGTTATTTTATTTTAGCTTCGAGGCCGATAAGTATAGGCGATTTTTCTAAGGCTAGATTTTTTGTTACTTTTTCATCGATGGAAAAAGTAAAATATTAACTTCCCTCTACAAGAGGGGCCAGCGGTGTGTAACTTATTCGCTCCGTCGATCACGTTCACCTCGATAAAACACACAATCTTTTTCAGCAGAAAATTAAAAAAGATCACCAGAACGCATAAACACACCCCCGACCCCTCTCTAAGAGGGGAGCTTCTCATCGTTACGTCTATAGTTTCCGTCCACTCTGTTCCCCTCTACGAGAGGGGCCAGGGGTGTGTCTCTTATCCGCTCCGTTACTCAAACACTTCGCCGCAACAGCAAGAAGTATCTCATTGCCATAAGGAAAATCGCCGTGATACTTACAACGAAGAAGCGTAAAGAAATAAAATCTGTCTGAGGTTTTGCCAAAGGCAAAACCGAGTTATTTTATTTTAGCTTCGAGGCCGATAAGTATAGGCGATTTTTCTAAGGCTAGATTTTTTGTTACTTTTTCATCGATGGAAAAAGTAAAATATTAACTTCCCTCTACGAGAGGGG
>JALSNB010000278.1 GCA_026987225.1 Caldisericaceae bacterium | reverse complement strand
AGTTACGTTTAAGGATGTTGCCGGTGCCGACGAAGTAAAGGAAGAATTGCAGGAAATCATAGAATTTTTAAAAAATCCGCGAAAATTTACGAGGTTCGGGGCAAAAATTCCGAAAGGCGTTCTGCTCGTTGGCCCTCCCGGTTGCGGTAAAACACTTATAGCACGGGCTGTTGCCGGTGAAGCGAACGTTCCGTTTTTTTCCGTTTCGGGTTCGGAATTCGTAGAAATGTTTGTAGGTGTCGGCGCTTCCAGAGTGCGAGATCTGTTCAATCAGGCGCGAACCTACGCTCCGTGCATTGTTTTCATAGACGAAATTGATGCGGTCGGCCGTTACAGGGGTGCCGGCATTGGCGGAGGGCATGACGAAAGAGAACAGACATTGAACCAGTTGCTCGTTGAAATGGACGGATTCGATCCGAATACGGGCATTATTGTTATTGCCGCAACTAACAGGCCGGATATTTTGGATCCTGCGCTTTTGAGGCCCGGGAGGTTTGACAGAAGGGTTGTTGTGGGGCTTCCCGATACGGTTGAGCGTGAAGCGATCCTTAAAATTCATGCGAGAAACAAGCCGCTTGCCGATGACGTTGATCTGCATGCAATTGCTCAGCAGACTGCGGGTTTCAGCGGTGCTGACTTAGAAAACCTTTTGAATGAAGCTGCCCTGCTTGCAGTTAGGAAAAATCAAGAAAAAATTACGCAGGTAGAAATAGAAGAAGCAATAGACAAAGTTATTGCAGGGCCTGAGAAAAAATCCCTCGTTCTGTCGAAAGAGGAAAAATGGGCGGTTGCGATTCATGAAACAGGGCATGCCGTAATTACAACCGCGCTTCCTTCGGGAGATATTGTCCACAGGATTTCGATTGTTTCGAGAGGAATGGCATTGGGCTACAACCTTCAGCTTCCGGAACGTGACAAATATTTGCAGAAAAAAGAAGAGCTTATGAATAAAATTTCCGGTTTGCTCGGAGGAAGGGCGGCGGAGGAAGTGCTTCTTCACGAAATTTCAACCGGTGCGGCGAATGATATCGAAAGGGCGTCCGATCTTGCAAGAAAAATGGTGCGTGCCTACGGAATGAGTGAAAAGCTCGGGCCTATTGCATTTGGCAAGCAGAACGAAATGATTTTCCTCGGGAAAGAGTTAGGGGAAGAGAGAAATTACAGCGAGAAAACAGCGGATCTCATCGATGCCGAGGTTGAACGCATAGTAAGGAAGTGCTACGAGCGTGCGAAAAACGTAATAAAGGAACAGAAAGACGTTGTTCTTGAAATCGCAAATGTTCTGCTTACAAAGGAAACATTGCAGGGAGACGAACTGAAAAAGTACCTGTCCAAGATTAAGAAAACAGAAGATAACGGTGCAAAAGAGCAGGAAAATTCAGGAAATATTCCTTCTGCTACTGAATAGGTTCGGCCCGCAGCACTGGTGGCCCGGAGATACGCCATTTGAAGTGATGGTGGGCGCGATTCTTACGCAACAAACGTCGTGGAAAAATGTGGAGAAAGCAATACGAAACTTAAAAGAGAGAGGTTTACTTTCTCCTCTTGAGATTTATCACCTTAACGAGAGAAAACTTGCCGAAATTATAAGGCCTGCGGGATTTTACAATATCAAGGCGTTGAGGTTAAAAGCATTCGTTAAATTTTTTGCGGAAGAGTTTGATTCGGATACTGAGAAAATGAAAAAATCGAATCTGTTTGTTTTACGGGAAAAGCTCTTGTCTTTGAAAGGAATAGGCAGGGAAACTGCGGATTCCATTTTGCTCTATGCGCTGGATAAACCTATCTTTGTTGTGGATGCATATACAAAGAGG
>JALSNB010000277.1 GCA_026987225.1 Caldisericaceae bacterium | reverse complement strand
ATAGTCAAAGAAAGAAACATTACAAATGCAACGGTTAAAGAAATTATCCTATTTTTCATTTTCCGTCACTTATTAAAATTTTTATTGCTACATTTTACACCGATATTTTAAAATAATAAAATTACTTTTTTCGGCCGGAAATCAAATCATTCGGTTAACTCCCTGGCAATTCGAAAATATGCGTTTTATCCGCCGCTTGCTTCGAACTATTTCGAAATACTCTTTATTCTGCTTGCCGCAACAAGGGACGCAAGCTTTGAATGCTCGAAATATATCCCGCCCTGAAGGTATGCAACATACGGAGGCTTCATCGGGGCGTCAGCGGAAAGCTCTATTGAAGAGCCCTGCACAAAAGTTCCGGCCGCCATGAGGATGTCGTTTTCGTAGCCTGCAAGCGGAGAGGGAAGGATCTCCGCATCCCAGTCAACAGGGGATACGCCCTGCACGGATTGGGCAAACGCAATGAGTTTTTCGGCACTGCCAAGCTCTATCGCTTGAACGATATCCCCGCGCTTTTCGTCAAAGCGTGGCTTTACGTTGTATCCCATTTTTTCGAACAGGCACGAGGCAAAAAGCGCACCTTTCAGCGCGTCGGAAACAACCTGCGGCGCAAAAAACACCCCTTGCAGAAAGAGGCGTGTGAGGTTAAGCATAGGCCCGATTTCCCTGCCCGTGCCCGGTGCGGTCAGCATTCCTTCGACTTTTTTTATGCAGCATTCTTTGCCCGCGATGTATCCGCCGGTCGGAGTGATCGCACCACCCATATTTTTTATGAGAGAACCCACAACAACGTCGGCACCGGCATCCGTTGGCTCGAGTTCCTCGACAAATTCGCCGTAACAGTTATCCACCATAATAATCATGTCCGGGTTTATTTTCTTTACCTTTTTAATCATCTCTCCGATTTCGGAAACGGTAAGCGCCTTTCTGAAAGAATAACCTCCGGAACGCTGAATTACCCCGACTTTCGCCTTTTTGATTTTATCCTCTTCCGTTCTCTTTGACAGATCCGTTTGGGAAAACTTTACTCCGAACTCCGAAAGAGAACCCTCGGCTTTCCTTATCCCTATGATCGCTTCACCCGTTTCGTAAGGCGCACCGGAAAGGTACAAAAGCGTATCGCCCGGACGGAGCAATCCGAAAAGCGTTATGGAAATTGCATGCGTGCCGGAGATAATCTGAGGCCTCACGAGCGCATCTTCCGTCCGGAAAATATTTTTGTAAACCTCCTCGACTTTATCCCTGCCCGGATCGGACAAGCCGTAGCCGGACGTATCCCTGAAATGAAAATCGCTTACACGTGCTTTCCTGAAACTGTCAAGCACCTTGTAAAAATTTTTCTCTTTCGTTTTTTCCACGGCGGCAAAGCGCTCTTTGAGCTCCGCTTCGCACTGTTTGCCGAGCTCGAAAACGTTATCGTCTATCTCAAAATCGTAAATTTTCATAGAAGCATTTTAACACGAAAAGCAAATCTGACAACTCAAACCGGATACGAAACAACGCCCCTATCTTCTATTATAAGCGACGGATCTATGCCAAGATGTTTCGCCTGCCTCTTTTTGAAAAAATCCAGTGCGATATCCGGAAAAAGCGCATAGGTAAGCACGTCTTCTTCCTTTTCGACATATTCCCTTACTGCATCTTTAGCCTGCTCCAAGCGGATTGGTTCGGCCTCTGCAGGCTGAAGCCCCTCTTCGGAAATCTTCTTCATCAATTCGTCCGAAATTTCGGCGGGCGGTTTTCCGTATGCACCCATGACGTATGCTTTCACTTCGTCTATTATGACCTTATAACGCTCGCCAGACAAAACGTTCAAAACGGCCTGAGTTCCTACAATCTGGCTTGCCGGGGTAACAAGAGGCGGATAGCCCAAATCCTTTCGCACGCGCGGCACCTCTTCGAGCACCTCTTCCAAACGGTTCAGCGCTCCCATGCCCTTTAGCTGCGAAATGAGGTTGGACAGCATTCCTCCCGGAATCTGATATGTCAGCACGTCCGTTTGAGCGGAAAGAATCATCGGATCGAGTAACCCGTTTTTTATGTATTTTTCTCTGAGAGGCTTGAAGTAGCGCGCAATTTCCCTCAAAGTGCGAATATCGATACCCGTGTCGAATTTCGTTCCGGAAAGCGCCGGAACTATGCTTTCCGTGGGCGGTTGGGACGTGCCCATTGCAAACGGGGATATTGCGGTATCGACGATGTCCGCGCCGGCCTCAATGCCTTTGATGTATGCCATGGAGGCAAGCCCGCTCGTGTAGTGACTGTGCAGATCGACAGGAAGACGAACCTCTTTTTTGATTTCCCTGACAAGCGTTTCGGCAACAAACGGAGAAAGAAGTCCTGCCATATCCTTTATGCAAATCGAATCGACGCCACACTCGGCAAGCTCCTTTGCCATTTTTACGTACGTTTCCGTCGTGTGGACGGGGCTTATCGTATAGGCAATCGCACCTTGCACGTGGGCACCAGCGCGCTTTGCCGTCCGAATCGAAAGTTCCATATTGCTTACGTCGTTCAACGCATCGAAAATCCTCACGATGTCAATGCCGTTCTGCACGGCCTTATCGACAAACGCTTTTACGACATCGTCCGAATAGTGTTTGTATCCCACAAGGTTCTGCCCTCTGAGAAGCATCTGAAGTTTTGTGTGTTTCACCCTTTTCCTGATCTCCCTGAGGCGCTCCCACGGATCCTCGCCGAGGTATCGAAGCGCAGCATCGAAAGTTGCGCCTCCCCACACCTCCATTGCATAAAAACGTGCCGCATCGATTTTTTCAAGCACGGGAATCATCTCGTCCGTTGTCATTCTCGTTGCAATAAGCGATTGCTGAGCGTCTCTCAGCACGGTTTCCACAATTTTAACACCCATAGCACACCTCCGTACCGAAAATACATCTTAGTATTTTTTGGATTTTATGCAATACCCTTTAACATTAATGTTGAAACGAGCGTTTCGTAGAACCGTTTAAAAATGATTTATTTCACAATAACTGATAAAAAGAAAGGGTGCCCTTTAAAAGGCACCCGGTTAAATTCTTTACGGAAGGAATGCGTAAGGATTTTGCAGGAATTCCCTGAGCACCATTGCGGCGGCGGCGAAAGGCACGGAATTTTCCTTAATTTCGGAAAGCTCAAGAGAAATTTCTTTGCCCACACCGTAGAAGGAATATTTATCCACAACTTCCTTCATCGGCTTGACAAACTCTTCGTAAAGTGCGGAAAGTTCGCCTGTCACGATGATTTTTTGCGGGGCAAGCAGATTCACGACGTTAACCATTGCGTAGCCGAGCAGCTCTCCCCTCTCTTTGAGAAGGCTTAATAACTTTTTGTTCTTTTTGCCTGCAAGCTTCGTTAAGTCATCTATCGACTGAACTTTCTTTTTGAGCAGAGCGGACGCATCGTTAAGCAGCGCGTCCAATCCGGAATAGAGTTCAACGCAACCCCTGTTTCCGCATTCGCACTTCTTTCCGTTCTTTATGTCAATCGATATGTGCCCTACTTCACCCGAAACACCGAAATTGCCCGAGTAAAGTTCGCCGTTCAGCACAATGCCCATTCCGATTCCGTCGCCCGCATGGAGCAAAACGAAATCCGAAACGCCTTCACCTTTACCGAAATACTGCTCGGCAACCGCTTCGGCACTGGCATCGTTTGCAACAACGGTTCTCAAAAGGAGTTCTTTTTCAAAAACGCTTTTTACCGGAACGTTTTTGAACTTCGGAAAGTGCGGAACGTTTACGACGGTTCCGTCGTCCGTTGACACGATACCTGGCGATGCAAAGCCGACGCCGATGATGTTTCTCTTGCCTCTTCTTTTGATGAGGGATTTAACGAGCTTTACGACTTTTGAAAGGTCATTTTTTCCGAACGTTTTGCCGTTAATAGAAATTTTATCTTCTTTAACGATTTTTCCGTTCAGGTCTGCAAGGATGCCTTTCACCTCGTTTTGGGTAAGGCTCAGCCCTACGATGTAATAACCGCCGCCGTTAAAATAAAGCCCTATTGGCCTCCTGCCGATTCTGTCCGTTTTATGCTTCTTCTCCTTGATGAGCCCTCTGTCTATCATGAACCCAATAAGGCGCGAAACGGTCGGCGGAGTAAGCCCGCATATCCTCGCAATGTCAGCCCTGCACAGACCGGGCTGCGACCTCAGTACTCTCAAAATTACCGAGGTGTTTTCTTCTCTCAAACTACCTTGGTTTTTACCCTTCATTAAACTTTCCCCCTTCTGCGGCATCACCGCTAAAATTTTATATTTTGCATTTTATTAAGGTTTGCGAGGAAAATAGTAATACGTAAATCGATACTTTTCCCTCGGACAAACCTCTTCCTTTAGAAATCATATTATAATTTAATTTTAAATCCTGTCAATAAATATTCGAATAAAATCATTTGTTCATCTACATTGTGAATACTTTTAATAAGTTAGTAAATTTAAAAACGCTCATTCGTTCTTATATTAAAAGAACTTTTATCATATTTATTGCATTTTGTATATTTTCAATTAAACCAAATAATAGGGAGCGTCCGGAAAATTTCGCGGTTGAAAGGGAACAATTTTTGTTCTGTTGCAAAAAATTCGCACACGGTTATATTATACTCAATAAAAAATTTGGGAAAGGCGGTGAAAGAATGTATAAAATAGTTCTTTTAAGGCACGGAGAAAGCGTGTGGAATAAAGAAAACAGGTTCACGGGTTGGACGGATGTGGATTTAACGGAGCGCGGAGTGGAAGAGGCGCATAACGCAGGAAAAACTTTGAAAAAAGAAGGTTTTCAATTTGACGTTGCGTACACTTCCGTTTTGAAACGCGCAATAAAAACACTTTACATAGCGCTTGAAGAGCTCGATCAGTTATGGATTCCTGACTACAAGAGCTGGCGTCTCAACGAAAGGCACTACGGCGCCCTGCAAGGGCTGAACAAAGCGGAAACCGCAAAAAAATTAGGCGAGGAGCAGGTGCATCTCTGGAGGAGAAGCTACGACGTAAGGCCACCTGCGCTTACAAAAGACGATCCGAGATGGCCCGGGCACGACCCGCGTTACAAGGACTTAAAGGAAGACGAAATTCCGCTTACCGAGTGCCTCAAAGATACCGTTGAAAGAATGCTTCCCTACTGGCACGAAACGATTGCGCCTGCCGTAAAATCCGGGAAAAGGGTGATCATTGCGGCACACGGAAACAGCCTCAGGGCGCTTGTAAAATACCTTGACAACATATCGGACAAGGACATTCCGAACCTCAACATACCCACGGGCATACCGCTCGTTTACGAACTTGACGAAAACCTCAAGCCAATAAAACACTACTACCTTGCGGACCCGGAATACGTTAAAAAGCAGCAGGAAAAAGTCGCAAAGCAGGCCGAAGCAAAGTAAATAACAGGGCGGATTCCCCCGCCCCTATTTTAATTTTTAAGGAAGTTTAATTCCCATATCCTTTCCGAAATCCGTAAAGTTAATCGTCCACGTTTCCGTTTTGCCATTCGTAGCGGACGTCATTACGATGCGTGTCGCATACCCTTTGTATGGGCCGCTGTTAATAATCCATATATCGGCCGTTCCGCTTGTCGAGCCAGACGAGGTGCTCTCCTTGCTTTTGAAACGGTATTTCGTGCAGGAGTATCCGTTGACGCTTTCTTCACCCATTCTTTTTATACCGTAAGAAACAGAGCCTACAGGCGTTTTTATAGACTCGTTGTAATTTTTTCTCAGTTCGTTAATCAAGGAGCCGGCAAAACCGAGATACTGATCGGAAAGCATGCTGATCTGAGATGACGGAACTTCCATCCATTTGCCGCCGGAAAATATCTTTGCCTTGTCGCCTACAACGTATATTTCCGCCTCTTTCCCCCCGTCCGGATTGTAAACTATGAGATGCTGTTTTTTGCCGTAATCGTCACGAATCAAAATGAATTTCCCCGATTTGTTATTTCCGGAAGTCATTTCCATAACCAATTTGTAACTCTTCACCTTGGAATAGTCTTTCATCTCTTCGGGCGCCGCTTTTTTCTTCATAACGAGCGTTACTGAGAGATTGTCTCCTTCTTTCAGGGCAATGTCTTTTTCGGAGTTTTCGTATCCGTCTTTTGATGCCTTCAAAGTGTAATTCCCGGGCTTTACGCCCTTAAAGGCATATTCACCGCTCTCGTTCGTCATGCCGGAAAGCGTGCCCATGCTGACGGATACACCCGAAAGCGCATTGCCGTCACTGTCTTTTACAATAACGGTAACGGAACCTGTCTTAGGTTTCGGTTGCGGAGCAGACGAATTCGAACCCCCTCCGCCGCAACCCGCAAAAAGAAATGCTGAAAGAGTAACAACAAGCAAAAGAATAATAATTTTCTTCATACTTCACCCCCTCATCAAATATAATTTGCATACAAATTATAACGGAGTTTTTCCGAAAAATAAAATCCGAAAGCCCATTTTGTCCTATTGGTACCTGGTACTAATAGGACATTTTTTCGTAAGAAAGTTATTTGCACCCTTCCTCATCGAACAAATTGTAAAGTTTGCCCGACAGCTCGAACGTATCCTCCTTTGCGCGTGCAATGAGTATTTTGTTTTCTTCCGCTTTTCTCACAGTTTCCTCCGGCACGCTGTTTCCTTCCGTTATTATGATAATAGGCACCCTCTTTATACTTGCAACCCCAACGATGTTGAGATGCGTCTGAACGGTGAGCCACGCCGTTTCCTCTCGTGCTTTGGACAAAACATTACTCAGCAGGTCGCAGGCATACGCATCCGCTACTTCCTTTTCGAGATTTATCCTTTTGGTAAGGATTTCAAGCCCCAATTTGTTAACGATATTTTTTATTTTCATTGCAACCCTCCTTTCGTCATGCTCGGCACAATTCCTCCATATCTCAAACATTGACTTTGTATTTTCGTTTGCCCGTGAAACAATGACAAAAAAGTCGGCGAGCTTTTGAATGTTATTGAGCCCGATACCCGCACCGAAGCCGTGTGCCCTTGCAAGGTCCGATGCAGTTGAAAAACCTGGAGTGAAAGCGCTTATCAGGGAACGAATGCCCGGGCCTTCGTCAACCGTCACGACACGGATCCTGTCGCAGCAGAGCATCACCTTGACACCTCCGTTTGTTGCATGGATTACTATGTTCGATTCCGTTTCGTACATACAGATACCAAGCCTGCGCAAAAAATCCTTATTGCTGTGAAACTCCGTATTTTTGAAGCAATTATCGTTTTCAAAAAACCGCTCGAGCGTTTTCTTTATGTAAAGCGTTGCGTCTCCGAGGTGCCGAAAGTCCTCGCCCTTTACAAAAAACTCAAAAACCTTTTTTACTTTTCTTTCCACGGTGCCCCGCGCATGCCTGCGGAATACAGTATGCCGCAAGTCGTAAACATGATGTGATGCGTCCTGAGCAGAACAATGCCGTTGTCCGATGCCATTTCCACTGTTTCGTCAGGCACGTTCTTACCCCTTACGATGAGTACCGCAGGAATGTCGAGTATCACGGCAGTCCGTATAACAGAGGGATTTGTCACGCCCGAGATCAGTAAAACCGGTTCTTCTTCCCTGCTTACCATAAAAAGCGTATCGCTCATTAAGTCTGCGGCAAACGCATACTTTATTTCAAAATCCGCTTTGCTCCCCTCACTCAAAATTTCCGCACCCGTAAGTTCGATAATTGTTTTTAATTTCACTTTTTGCCTCTCGATATTTCCAATATTATTTTACAGATACCTATGAAAAAAGTCAAGAGATTTTCGCCAATTAGTGAAAAATTTACCTAATTGAAAGCAAAAGAGGCGTTTTGATATATTGCTTTTTTCAAAATTTCATCGTATAATTATTTTGCAACTTGACACTGGAATTTTATATGCTATAATGTTTAGTGTGAATATATTCACTAATGGAGGCAAGATAAAATGGAAAAAATAAAGTATCCGCAAGTTGAGATGGAGATTAGGAAGTGGGGGAACACGCCTTCTTCTCTTATTCAGATACTGCACGGGACTCAGGAAAGGATCGGTTACCTTCCGGAAAACGTCCTGAAATACATTGCGGAACGAACGGGCGTGCCGCTGTCAAAAGTTTACGGAGTCGTGACGTT
>JALSNB010000276.1 GCA_026987225.1 Caldisericaceae bacterium | reverse complement strand
TTTCTGAAAAAATGAATATTTCAGGTATTTTAAACAAATATCCAGATCAAATTTCCGGCGGTGAAAAGCAGCGTGTTGCATTGGCACGGGCTATGGTTGTTAATCCGGATGTTCTATTGATGGACGAGCCTCTGTCGTCGCTCGATGCGAAAATCAGGGCGGAACTAATGGAAGAGCTTAAAAATTTTCATAAGAACAGCGGAGCTACTATTATTTATATCACCCATGATCAGAACGAAGCAATGTATCTTTCCGAAAGAATAATACTTTTGAATAACGGTAAAATCGATCAGATAGATACACCGATTTCCCTGTACGAGCATCCTAAGACGCCTTTTGCCAGAGAATTTATAGGTAAAATGAACAAAATTTTTGTGCACGGGAAGGAAATATATGTACGTCCCGAGAAAATTGTTTTAAAAAACGACGGCAAATTTGAAGGTAAAGTTTTGGATGTTGTATTTCTCGAAGGGATTGCGGAGATAAAGGTGAATTATGAAGGAAGTGTAATTTTGATTCGAGAACTTGCAAGAAGGGTCGGTGAACTTAACAAAGGGCAAATAATCAGGTTTGATATTGAAGGAGGTGATTGAATGGCAATTGCGGAATTTACCGTGCTTCCCGTTGTGGAAGAAAGCAAAGTAAACGGTATTGTGGAGAAGGCGATACAGGTTGTAATTGACTCAGGGCTTAAATATGAAGTTGAGCCTAACGGAACGACAATTGAAGGAGACCTTGACGAGCTTTTAGATGTGATTAAAAAGGCACACATTGTTGCACGTGATGCAGGTTCCGGTAGGGTAATTACGATTATAAAAATCGATGATAAGGTATCCGGCATAACTATGCTGGAGAAAATTAAAAAATTCAGGAAGGAGGTATAGCATGAAAAAAGTTATTTCTGTCTTACTTATTGTTGTTGTCTCGTCGCTTGTTTTTTCGGGATGTGCTGCAAAAAAGCAGAGCGTTCAGGCGGAAAAGCCTACACTTGTGATTTACTCTTACGACAGTTTTGTTTCTTACGGTTTGCCAAAAGCAACCGACTCTATATTTGAAAAAAAATACAACTGTAAGGTGGAATACAGAACGTTTGGTGGAGTAGGAGCTACTCTTAACAGGCTGATTATAGAAAAAAACAATCCTCAGGCGGATCTTTTCGTAGGACTCAATATGAATAATTTACAAAAGGCGCTGGACAATGATTTATTTGTTCCCTACAGACCTAAAAATTATTCCGTAATACCGGAGCAGTATCGAGTTGACAAAAATTGGAGGGTAATTCCTTTTGACGGCCCGAATTCACTTGCGATCATTTACGACTCAAAAAAGCTCGGTAATCCCCCACGCAGTTTTTCGGATTTAGTAAAGCCGGAATACAGGGGCAAGCTTATTCTTGAAGATCCGAGAACATCTTCTCCGGGCATGGGCTTTCTGTTGTGGACTGTTGCTGTATTCGGAGAGAAGCATTTTATAGATTACTGGAAAAAACTCAAACCTACAATATTCCACATTTATCCTAACTGGGATTCTGCATTTGCAGCGTTCACAAAAGGCGAGGCCCAGATGATGATAAGTTATGATGCGGATCCGGCATATTTTTATCATGATAACAAGTCGACACGATACAAGGCAGTGGTTCCGAAGGAAGGCGGCTGGCTTCAACTCGAATTTGCCGGTATAGTGAAGGGTGCTAAACACAAAAAACTTGCGGAAGATTATATAGATTTCATGTTATCCAAAGATTTTCAGAAAGAAATTCCCTTGCACCAATGGACTTTCCCGATAGATAAGAGTATTCCATTGCCTGATTGTTTTAAATACGCCGCAAAAA